>JAYTMV010000382.1:0-4530 GCA_043728175.1 Sphingomonadales bacterium | reverse complement strand
GCTATAATGATGCGTATCACGTCGCTGGTGACGGGCTAGTGGTGCCGGTCGTGCGGTATCTCGCGGAAACTGTAATAGAACCCATTTTGCTCGCAAATCGCGTCGATTACTGCCTTGAAGCAGCCGAATAAATGGCAATTGACCTCGACTTTCGTAGGCGTGCTGTGCGGACACTTACAAGCTCTATCGGATGCTATGCCCTTTGCGATCTTGATGGCGTTCCAATTTATGTGGGCCAGTCGGTCGATGGTATTCGCGCGCGTGTAAATCGTCATCTGACATCTGCGCGCTCAGACATTATCGCCAATCGCCAAGTCGATGTCTGGGAAATCGCGTGGGTCTGGGCGTATCCAGTTTCGAGCAAAGATCAAATCGCCGCGCTCGAAGATGGGCTATTCCATCATTTTCATCAAAAATCACCGCTGATGAATGGCAAGATTCCCAAATCTCCTACGCACTTTGTCATCCCCGAACCTGCACAGATCGTGCAGGTAATGGCAGACAGCGAGATTGCAGAGAAGCTTGATCCCGCCTTGCGGCTGCCAAGACAGGCTGAACATTATTCGCAGATTGTCGGCCATTTTCTTGCTGTGAAAAACTCGCGCGAAATTGCCGTTGCCATACAAGCGGATTTCGCGCGGCTGGAATCCTACCATCGTCGGTTGCTGAGCCTTGCAACATCGGTTGAAGGCGACGAATAGCGCGCCATCGCGCCACAGCGAGAAGACATTGCTCCTATTTTGTATCACCCCAAACCAAATCGGTAAAAACTACTTGACAAATTGGAACAAATATGGAACATAAAGCGCTTCACTGATCAGTGGCATTGGGCTGCGATCATGTTGTGGAGTTTCCTTTATGGATGGCAAAAAAGTGCCTGCGCGGTTGCGCGGGGTTTCTGGGTCGCAGGTGCGTTACGGGGTTAAGGGGCGCGCGCAGAAGGTGAAGACGGGCGGGGCGCAGTGGTCGGATGAGGCCGAGGCGCTGTTTTTTGATATTCTCGCGGCGAGCTGCAATGTCCGGCTTGCAGCGGCGGAGGTGGGTTTTTCGACCTTCACCGTGTACCGACAGCGGCGGATGCGCCCCGAATTTGCCGAACATTGGCAGGCGGCCCTCACGCAGGGCTATGCCCGGCTTGAAATGGCGCTGCTTGAGGCTGCGAATGACAGCCTTGAGGGCATACAATTTGATGCGGATCGGCCGATCCCCAAGATGACGGTCGAGCAGGCGATGAACGTGCTGCGCGCGCACCGCAACACGGTGTACGGCGATGGCAAGCGCGGCCCTGGTCGCTATGCCCATCGGCGCAGCCTGAGCGAGGTGCAGGGCAGCATCCTCAAGAAGATTGCGGCGATTGACAATGCCCGCCTCCTTGCGTGAAGCCGCGTTTGCAGGCCGGGGCGAGAGTGCGGGTGAGGGCGATCTGAGCCGTTTGATCCTGTCAATGTCGCCCGCCAAGCGGCAGGCATTGATCGGCGGGCTTGGCATTGACGAGGCGCTGGCGTTTGACGGCGATTGGCCAAGCTGGGCACATGATGGCCAGCGCCCGCCGCCCGGCGACTGGCGGACATGGGTGATCATGGCGGGGCGCGGCTTTGGCAAAACGCGTGCGGGTGCGCAGTGGATTGCGGACGCAGTGGCGACGCAAGGCGATCTGCGGATCGCGCTGGTCGCAGCGTCACAAGATGAGGCGCGGCGCGTGATGGTTGAGGGGCCGAGCGGGCTGCTCAACATTGCCGGCGATCATGTGACGCTCTGGGCGCCGACGCGGCGGCTGCTCCGCTTTGCAAGCGGGGCGGAGGCGCGGCTGTTTTCAGGCGCTACGCCCGATGCTCTACGCGGGCCAGAGCATCATCTGGCGTGGTGCGATGAACTCGCCAAATGGGAAAAGCCTGGCGAGACATGGGATATGCTCCAGCTCGGGATGCGGCTTGGAGACTGCCCGCGTGTGCTGGTGACGACGACGCCGAGGCCGGGGCCAGTGCTTGAAGCGATCATGAATGCGCGCGGCTGCGTCAAGACCGGCGGGGCGACGCGCGCGAATCCGCATTTGCCAAGCGTCTATGTTGAAACCGTTGAGGAACTTTACGGCGGCACCCGGCTTGGGCGGCAGGAGCTTGAAGGCGAACTGCTGCCCGATATTGCGGGCGCGCTGTGGAGTGTTGACTTGATCGAGCGGTGCCGGATGCTGGGGGGCAGGGCAGAGTTGACCCGCATCGTTATCGGCGTTGATCCGCCTTCGGGTGATGGCACCTGCGGCATTATAGCTTGCGCGGTTGACGGCGACGGGGTGGGCTATGTTCTGGCTGATCATAGCGTCACCGCGCGCAGCCCCGAAGGTTGGGCGCAAGCGGTGGCCGCCGCCGCAGAGGCGCACGGCGCGTCCTATGTCGTTGCGGAAACCAATCAGGGCGGGGAAATGGTGCAGGCGGTGCTGCGCAGTGCCGATGCAACGCTGCGCGTCAAAGCGGTGCAGGCGATCCTGAGCAAGAGCGCGCGGGCAACGCCGATTGCCGCCCGGTTTGAGGCGGGCAAAGTCAGACTGTGCGGGCGCTTCGTCGAACTTGAAGCCCAGCTTTGCGGGATGATCGCGGGCGGCGGTTATGAGGGGCCGGGGCGCTCGCCAGACCGTGCCGATGCGTGCGTGTGGGCGCTGACCGAACTGATGTTTGTCAAGGAACGTGCGCCGCCAAGGATAAGGCAGTTTTAGGCGGTGCGCGGCGCGCGCGATAGCGCTGCTCTCAACTGCGCTGGATCAAGCGCATTTTCCCAGCGCGCGACAACAATGGTTGCAACGGCATTGCCCATCAGGTTGGTGAGCGCGCGGCACTCGCTCATGAAACGGTCAATGCCCAGGATCAGCGCCATGCCAGCAACCGGGATTGACGGCACGACCGAGAGCGTTGCCGCGAGGATGATGAAGCCAGCGCCAGTAATCCCCGCCGCGCCCTTTGAACTGATCATCGCGACTGACACGAGCAAAAGCTGATCACCCCACGTCAGATCGATGCCCACCGCCTGCGCAATGAAGGTCGCGGCGAGCGTCATGTAGATATTGGTGCCGTCGAGGTTGAACGAATATCCAGTAGGGACGACCAGCCCGACGACATCCTTACGGCATCCGGCCTGCTCCATCTTTTCCATCAGGCTGGGGAGCGCGGCTTCGGATGACGAAGTGCCGAGGACGAGCAGCAGCTCATTCTTGAGATAGCGGATCAGCGCAAAGATTGAGAAGCCCGCGAGCCGCGATATGATCCCGAGAATGATGAAAACGAACAGAATTGAGGTGATATAAAATGTTGCGATTAGCGCTGCAAGGCTGGCGAGCGAGCCAATCCCAAATTCGCCAATCGTGAACGCCATTGCGCCAAAGGCACCGATTGGCGAGAACTTCATCAGAATATGGACGAGCCTGAACACAATGATATTGGCCGATTCGAGCACCTTCATCACAGGCGCTGCGCTTTGCCCGACCATCGCCATTGCGAGGCCGAACAGGATTGCGGTGAAGAGGACTTGGAGGATTTCCCCGTCGGCAAGCGCGCTGAACGGTGTTTTGGGAATGATGTGCGTTAAAAAGCCGACAATCGTCTGATCCTGCGCCTTGCTGGTATATTGCGCGACCAGCTTTGGATCGAGCGTTGCAGGATCGATATTCATGCCCGCACCCGGCTGGACAACGTTGCCGACGACAAGCCCGATAATCAGCGCAAGCGTTGAGACCGCAAGAAAGTATGCCAGCGCCTTGCCGAACACACTGCCGATCGTGCCGACATTGCTCATTGCGCCAAGCCCGGTGGCGACGGTGAGGAAAATGACCGGCGCGATGATCATCTTCACAAGCGCAACAAACGCATCGCCAAGCGGTTTGAGCGATGATCCGAATTCGGGGAAGAAAAAGCCAACGCTGATCCCGGCGATAACCGCGAAAATCACCTGCGCATACAGATGGCGGTACAGCGGCAGCGCGGGTGCGGCTTCGGGGAGTGGCCTTGCCTTCAAATCAAATCACTTTGCGCTCAGGCGGCTCATCAGGATGGCGGCGCGTTTGGCTTGGCGGCGGATGCTGGTGAGGCTGACGGTTTCGCCCGGCGCATGATCGCCCCGGCTCGCGGTGCCAAGGCCGACCAGTCCGTCAACATCGCCCGCCACGAATGAAATATCGCCTGCCCCGCGTTTGAGCGGATCAAGCGGTGCCATTTCGGGCAGGCCGAGATCGATGTTGATCCGGTTGAGCTTGGCGAGCAGCGCGCGGTTGCCGTCAGTTGGGGCCATCGCGGGGTACCCACCGGGATCGAATGTGATTGTTGCCGAAGTTCCGGGGGCATGGGCGGCGACAATGGCTGCCATCTTGGCGCGCACGCGGCTGGTCTGTTCATCAGAGAGTGTGCGGAAATCGCCGCGTGCGGTGGCGGTGCCGGGGATGATATTGCTCTTGCCGCTGGCGCTCGCGCGGATGCTTTGCGGGTCAAGCGTCGCAATCGTGCCGCCCGCGATCAACCCGGTGTTGAAGGTCAAGTTGGTTTCGGG
>JAYTMV010000381.1:0-2193 GCA_043728175.1 Sphingomonadales bacterium | reverse complement strand
AAGCCTAAGACGCCAACGCTTGGCCAACGTATCTCAATTCTGACCGCCGAAACCGGCGTCGAGGCCGACCCTGCACTTGCCGATGTTGCAATTTTGCTGCCTGAACCGGCTGCCAACGCCGATTGGGCACAGCCCGGCGGCAATGCTAATAAGGTGCTTGAGCATCTGGCGCTTGGCCTTTCGGTTGGCCAAGTCTGGTCAACGCGAATCTCGGGCACAACCAAATATGAACGCTTGGCCGCAGCGCCGATTGTGGCCGAGGGCAAGGTGTTTGTCGTCGATACCTTTGCGCGGCTTCACGCGTTTGATGCGCAGTCGGGCAAGGAAGTTTATACCGTTCAGATCGGTTCTGAAAAGGATACACGCGGCGGGATTAGCCTGTTGAGCGGCGAAATGACGGGCGATCGTGGCCTACTGTTCGGCGGCGGCGTCAGCTATAACGAAGGCACGCTCTATGCGACCAACGGGCTTGGCGATGTCGTTGCGTTTAGCGCGGCTGACGGCAAGCAGCTATGGAAAGTCCGCCCCGGCGGGCCACTGCGCGGGGCGCCGTCAATTTCGGACGGCAATCTGTATGTGATGAGCCAAGACAGCCAGCTCTTGGCGCTTAACACCAAGGATGGCAGCCTTGCCTGGTCAGAGGCCGCCTCAACAGAACTTACTGGCATTTTTGGCACCGCCTCACCTGCGATTGCGCAGGGCACTGTAGTTGCTGGCTTTTCATCAGGCGAACTCAACGCCTACCGCTATGAAAATGGCCGTTCGCTGTGGGGTGATGCGCTTTCACGAACGAGCATTTCAACTTCGGTTTCAAGTCTTGCCGATGTTGACGCAAGCCCAGTGATTGATCGCGGACGCGTGTTCGCGATCGGCCAAGGCGGGCGGATGGTCAGCCTTGAACTTGTAACGGGTCAGCGGCTTTGGGAAATCAATGTTGCGGGGATTTCCACGCCGTGGATCGCGGGCGAATGGTTATTCGTGCTTGATGATGATGCGCGGCTGCTATGCATTGCCCGCTCAAACGGCAAAGTGCGCTGGATTTCGCAGCTTCGCCAATATGACAAGGTCAAGGCCAAGAAGGGCGCGATCAATTGGACTGGGCCAGTGCTTGCTGGCGGGCGTTTGATCGTTGCCAGTTCGGACGGCAGGCTGGCCAACGTCGATCCGGCGACTGGCACCATCCAGAACGAAACCAAGGCTGGTGGCCCGGTGACGATCCCGCTCGTGGTGGCTGGCAACACGCTTTATGTCCTCACCGATGACGGTCGCCTGACCGCTTGGCGGTGATGTGAGCACGCTTCCTGTCGTCGCGATTATCGGGCGGCCTAATGTTGGAAAATCAACGCTATTCAATCGGCTGGTTGGCAAAAAACTCGCGCTGGTCGATGATCGCCCCGGCGTTACGCGTGATCGGCGAGAGGGCGATGCGGACTTGCTCGGCCTCAAATTCCGGCTGGTTGATACTGCTGGTTTTGAAGAGGATGATCCGCAGTCGCTCCCCGGACGGATGCGCGCGCAGACGCAGGCCGCCGTTGACGGCGCTGACGTGGCGCTGTTCGTAATCGACGCGCGCGCAGGGATTGTGCCGCTTGATGAAGAGATTGGCCGCTGGCTGCGTGGGAGCAAAACCCCCGTCATCGTTCTCGCCAATAAATGCGAAGGCAAGGCCGCGTCCGAAAGCGGCCTGATGGAGGCGTATAGCCTTGGCTTTGGTGATCCAATTGCGTTCAGTGCTGAACACGGCGAAGGGCTTGGCGAGCTATTCACTGATCTCCTGCCTTTCATTGAACGTGACGAAGTGGAGACAGTGGACACCTTCGACGACGAATCGGACGATGCCCCGCTCAAACTCGCCATTGTTGGGCGGCCCAATGCGGGCAAATCAACGCTGGTCAATAAAATGCTTGGCGAAGACCGGATGATCACGGGGCCGGAAGCCGGAATTACGCGCGATTCGATTACGATTGATTGGACATGGCCGAGCCCTGATGGGCGGCTCCGCGAGGTGCGCCTGATTGATACCGCTGGCCTGCGCAAAAAATCAAAGGTTGAGGATAAGCTT
Source organism: Sphingomonadales bacterium (assembly GCA_043728175.1). Classification (GTDB taxonomy): domain Bacteria; phylum Pseudomonadota; class Alphaproteobacteria; order Sphingomonadales; family Sphingomonadaceae; genus Aquisediminimonas. Next base: position 131 of record JAYTMV010000381.1, on the reverse strand, counting down.
GAGCGCCTCTCTGCCGCTGACACCCGCCACGCGATTGATTTTGCTGAGGTAGTCGTGCTGCTGCTTGATGCGACGCGCGGGCTTGAGGCGCAGGATTTGCGGATTGCCGATCAGATATTCTCCGAAGGCCG
>JAYTMV010000380.1:0-11233 GCA_043728175.1 Sphingomonadales bacterium | reverse complement strand
GTCGCGTTCGTTGGCAATGATGTTGCGAACTACGGCGGGTTGATCCTCATCCGTCACGGTGAGGGCTGGATCACCGCTTATGGGCGCGCAACCGAAGCCAGCGTGACGCGCGGGCAGTCGGTCAAGCGCGGCCAGATTATTGGGAAAGCGGGCAGCGGCACTGCGCCACTCCTGTTTTTCCAAATGCGCAAAGGGGGCAAGCCCGTTGATCCGGTCAAACAATTGCCGGTGCGTTGAATGCTAAGCGCAATGACTTTAACTTAACCCGCTTGTCTCGAGCGAAGTCGAGAGACGTGCAACGTGAACGGGTGTCTCGACTTCGCTCGACACAAACGGGTTAGATTTAATACCCACACATGACAAAGTGACATTTGCCCCAAACACGCCTATGCGCAGCCGCAAATGACACTCACCACCCTCCCCTCGCCGCCCAAAGTGGGCATGGTTTCGCTCGGCTGCCCCAAGGCACTGGTTGATAGCGAACGCATCCTCACCAAGCTGCGCAGCGACGGTTACGGCCTGTCGCCCGACTATGCAGGGGCTGACGTGGTGCTGGTCAACACCTGCGGTTTCCTCGATTCGGCCAAGGAGGAATCACTTGAGGCCATCGGCGAGGCGCTCGCCGAAAATGGCCGCGTAATCGTCACGGGATGTTTGGGGCAAGAAGCCGAAATGATCCGCGCGCGCTTTCCCAAGGTGCTCGCGATCAGCGGCGCACATCAATATGAAGCCGTCGTCAGCGCGGTGCATGACGCCGCCCCGATTCCGCCAAATGCCTTCCTCAATCTCGTGCCCGATGGCGGATTGAAACTCACCCCGCGCCATTACAGCTATTTGAAGATTAGCGAAGGCTGCAACCACCGTTGCGCCTTTTGCATCATCCCGAGCATACGCGGCGATCTCGTCAGCCGCCGCCCCGACGCGATCCTGCGTGAGGCCGAAAAGCTCGTCGCGGCGGGCACCAAAGAATTGCTGGTTATCAGCCAAGACACCTCGGCTTACGGCGTCGATATCAAGCACCAGCCGCGCGATTGGAAGGGCCAGCCCGTCCGCGCGCACATGACCGATCTTGCGCGTGAACTTGGCAAGCTTGGCGCATGGGTAAGGCTCCACTATGTCTACCCCTACCCCCATGTTGATCAGGTCATCCCGCTGATGGCACAGGGGCTGATCACGCCCTATCTCGATATTCCGTTCCAGCACGCAGCACCGTCGGTTTTGAAGGCCATGAAGCGCCCCGCGAACGAAGCCAAAGTGCTTGAGCGCGTCAAATCATGGCGGCAAATTTGCCCCGATCTCACCATCCGCTCAACCTTCGTGGTCGGGTTCCCCGGCGAAACTGAGGCTGATTTCCAATATCTGCTTGATTGGCTTGATGAGGCACAGCTTGACCGCGTCGGCGCATTCCGCTTTGAACCCGTCGAGGGTGCCGCCGCCAACGCCCTGCCCAATCCCGTGCCTGAGGACATAAAAGAAGAGCGCTACGCCCGCATCATGGAAAAAACCGCCGCAATTTCAGCCGCGCGGTTGGCAGCAAAGGTCGGTCGCACGCTCGACGTAATCATCGATGAAGTAGACGACGAAGGCGGCGCGACAGGCCGCTCACAGGCCGATGCGCCGGAGATTGATGGATCAGTATTCTTGCGCGATGCTGGCGGGCTAGCACAGGGCGATATCGTGCCCGTGTTGATCGAAGACGCCGATGAGCATGATTTGTTTGGGGTGCCGCGCTGAATTTCTGCGTCACTCCCCAAACCCAAACCGTTCCACCCACGGCTGGAGGATCGGCAGCACTGGTTCTATCTGCGCTTTGTAGCGTTCCCACTGCTTGGTGCCGTCATACAGCGCGCGGCGGACTTGGGATGCGCTTGCGGTGGCTACGCCGCGACGCTGCGCGGTTTTGTTAAAGTCACGCATATCTGGCGACCATTCAAGCTCCAGAAAATTGCACAGCGCTTGGGTTGTAACGTCAAAATCCTGCACCAGTGCATCGTAGCGCAGTTTATGAATTTGGAGTGGCAGCACCGCAAAACAGCGCTCCATCATCCGCATTAACGCGTCATAATGGCGCGCGGTGCTTTCAAGCGTGGTGAACTCCATAGCCGCTGCCGACAGCGCGAAATTGGTGCGAAAACAGCTCCACACCACATCGCGCGGATCGCGGCGCATGACGATGATTTTCGCGTGCGGGAAAAGCCTAGCGATCAGCGGCAGCATGATGCCCTTGAGCGGGTCCATATCAACGAACAGCGCACCCGCAGGTTGGACGCCGAAGCGCTTCACCTGTGCCCAATAGGCCTCGACAAACGGCGTCAATGCAGCATCATCAAGCGTTACAAACCGCGCCAGCCCGCCGTAGCCTTGCAGGAAATCTTGCGCTGCCTTGACCAAGGTTGGTTTTTCCTCAAGCGCCTCGACACCCTCCACACTGGCAAGGATATTCTCAACCAGCGTCGTGCCCGATCGCGGATAGCCGAGCAGAAAGGCATGGGGATGCTGAAACGGTGCTGATGATTTCCAGAGTATCGGGTCAATCGCGTCCACTAACTCCGCGATTGCGGCGATGAACGCACTTTGTGGCGGTTCAACGCGATTTGGCCCAAAATGCACGGCATGTTGCTCTGAAAAACGCGCGTTTGCCCTCGAATAGGCGGCAAATGCCTCATCTCGCGCATCAAGCTTATCATGCACATCGCCGAGCAAGCCGAGCGCAATCACCTGATCCGCAATATGCACAGCGTCACGCGCTACGAGTTGCTGGAGCGCAGCCCGTGCCGTCACAAACGCCCCGTCCTCATAGTCACAGCGGGCCAGAGCAATAATTGCAGTCGGGTTCTGCGGGTCAATCGCAAGCGCACGATTTGCCGCCACGCGAGCCTCCCCCAACTCTCCGATCCGCGATAGTACTTGCGCAAGTGCGGCGAGCGGCGGGGCGCTGTTGTGATCAAGTTCGACCGCTTGCTTAAAATCAGCGGCTGCCGCCTCATGCGCGCCCACAGCCTCATACGCATAGCCGCGTTCGAGCCAATAGGCGGGGTTATCGCCGACTGCCGGGGCAACGCGCGCAAAGGTCGCGAACGCCTCATCAAGCCGCCCCTCTTTGCGCATGACAGCACCGATTGAGAGATGGATCAGCGGATCATTTGGGGCCAGCGCCAACGCCTCATTCAACAGTGTGTGGGCTTGCGTAAAGTCTCCCGCTTCCTCGCACGCCCAAGCGGCAAGATTGAGCAACATCGGATCGCGCTGACCCGCCGCCAATAGCGCCTCGGCGAGCCGCGCGGCGGCGTTCATATCGCCAATGCCGAGTGCGGCATCAATCGCCTGCCATGTGGCGGTTTGGTTCAATATCTTGTTTCCTTACTGCCTGCCCTTTGCCTGAAGCGTGGTTGGCGCGCAATTGCATCTGCGCGTGCGGCTTGACAGTTGGGAGCGCTTCCTTTCCTGATACTGGGCGCAAGCAACCACACGTCACGGACAAGAAAATGACCGATTTTCAAGCACTCCTTCAACCTGATCAAGGCCAAGCCGCGCGCAGCATTGCCGTCGCCACCAAAGATGGGTTTGACGATTGGTTTAAGGCGCTTCCTGAGCGCGCGCGCGCGGTTGTGCTTGCCGCGCAGTTTAAGGGCAAGGCTGGCGAGTTCGTCATTGTTCCGGGCGAAGCTGCCGATGAGTGGTCGGTGGCGATTGGTGCCGCCGATACGCCGGGTGTGTGGGATTTGGCGAGTGCGGTGGTGCGGTTGCCCGAAGGGACGTATCGGCTGAGCGAAGGTGCGCCGGGGCAGGCAGCGCTTGGTTGGCTCCTCGCGCACTACCGCTTTGATCGCTATTTGCCGTCGGCTGAGCCTATGCCGCAGCGGGTGTTGCTGACCCCTGAACCAGCGACCACTGCGGAGACGGTGCGGGTGGCGCAAGCGACCGCGCTTGTCCGAGATCTCGTTAACACGCCCGCCGCCGACATGGGGCCCGCCGATTTGCAAAGCGCGGCGCATGACATTGCCAAGGCGCATGACGCTACACTGACGATCACCAAGGGTCATGATCTTCACTCTGGTTATCCGATGATCCACGCGGTCGGCCGCGCGGCGGACAAGCATCACGCGCCGCGCCTGATTGAGATACAGTGGGGTAATCCAGCGCATCCGCGCGTTGCGATCATCGGCAAGGGGATTACCTTCGATTCGGGCGGGCTTAATATCAAGCCAGGCGGATCGATGCGGCTGATGAAGAAGGATATGGGCGGAGCCGCGCACGCGCTTGCACTCGCCAGCCTTGTGATGGCGGCACGGCTGCCGGTGCGGCTGCATATGCTGATCGCAGCGGCGGAGAACGCCATTTCGGGCGATGCGTTTAGACCCGGTGACATCCTGAAATCGCGAAACGGATTAACGGTTGAAATTGATAACACCGACGCTGAAGGACGGCTGGTGCTTGCCGACGCGATTACCCGCGCGGGCGAGGATAGCCCTGAATTGATGATCGATTACGCGACACTGACCGGAGCGGCACGCGTTGCGCTTGGCCCTGATTTGCCCGCGATGTTCTGCAATGATCACGCGACTGCCCGCGCATTTTCCGAAAGTTCAGTCAATTGCGATGATCCGGTTTGGCGTTTGCCGCTCTGGTCTGGCTATGATGATATGCTCAAATCAGATGTCGCCGATATCGCCAACAGCTCTGAAAGCGGGATGGCGGGCGCGATTACCGCAGCACTGTTCCTGCGCAAATTCGTCCCCAAAGGAATTACGTGGGTGCATTTTGACACATTCGCGTGGCGCAGCGCCGCCAAGCCCGGACGCCCCAAAGGCGGCGACGCACTTGGCCTGCGCGCCGCCTTTGATGTCCTCAAATCACGTTATCCGGTGATTTAGCGCTTGCCCAAAAATCCACCGAGGATTGCATCCAATGGGTTTGATGCGCCCGTCTGCTGACCACCACCACCAAGCGCGCCCGCGAGTCCGCCGAGAATATCACCGAGACCGCCGCCGCCTTGTTGTGCGGGCGCAGCAGCCGCACTACCGCCGCCGATCATTGACGCAAGCACTGATCCAGCGAGGCCGCCCATGATGCCGCCACCCATTTTCTTTGAAACCTGCTGCGCGACGAGCCCAGCAATGACTGGCAGCATCGCCTTCAGGATCGTGTCACTGATCCCTGTTTGCGCCGACGCATGAGTTGCGACTTGGCGGCTAACATCCTTTGATCCAAAAATCTGGCCGAGGATATTATTACCGTTGTCGATATCCTGTTCCGGCGCGCCCATACCGGCGACAATATTTGTAATCTGGCCAAGCCCGCCGGCGTCTTCGCTCTTCTGAAGACCGCCCATGACTGCTGGAAGAAGCGCACCAACGGCCGCATTGGCCTGTTCAGGCGAAAGGCCAAACTGGCTTGCGAGGCCGCCGACATCAATCTGCGGATTCCCGCCAGTTCCCTGTCCGCCAATAGCACCCTGCAAAAGCTGACCCAAAATATCCATTATTATACTCCTCACCCGATTTTTAATACCAGCGGCACCAATGGCGTCGCCTGACAAAGCATAGTAGCATCGCCGCGCAAAACAATGCCATGGTGATTCGTACACCCGGCCACTGACAGGAGTAACAAATGAGTATTTTTAGCGCGATCAAGAATGCAATTTTCGGCAAGCCAGCCGCAGCGGCTGCGCCCGCCCCAGTTGCCAAACCAGCCGCCGCAGCGGTTGCCGCAGCACCTTCGGCTCCGGTTGATATTGACGCAATCCTGACTGCTGCCGCTGCATCGGTTGATTATGACACCAATTGGCGGACGTCGATCGTTGATCTTATGAAGCTTTGCGGCCTTGATTCAAGCCTTGGCAATCGCAAGGAGCTTGCCAAGGAGCTTGGTTTTACGGGCGATATGAATGACAGCGCATCAATGAATATCTGGCTTCACCGCCAAGTGATGAACCAGCTTGCCGCCAACGGCGGGCATGTTCCAGCTGATCTCAAAGATTGATCGTTTAGTGGTGATGGCTGGCGTGAACGGCAACGTTTCGCCAGCCATTGCTTTTATATGACGCAATCGTCTATCTGCGCTGCGATATGACCGCGTCGCGCAGTAGCTTTCGCCTTTCCGGCCACTCAATGAATTTTGACCTCCGCCGCCACGCGCTGCGCGGGGATCTTGCCGATGTCGCGTTGGCGGGCCAAACTTTTGCGCCGCACTATGCCGAAGCGACCTTGCGCGAATGTGCCCCGCCCTTTCTTGCGATGTACGACAAGCCAAACGGCAATCAGGTTTCCGAACTACTCGCCGGCGAAGGCTTTGGTTTGCTTGACATCGCTGGTGGCTGGGCATGGGGCTACTCAATCCATGATCATTATGTCGGCTATGTGAAGGCTGACGCGCTGATTGCGCCGACTGAACATGCCCATGCAGCGGTAAAGAGTGATCCCGTTGAAGCCGCAAGCATGTTTCTTGATATGCCCTATGTGTGGGGTGGACGCGGCGGCGCTGGCATTGATTGCTCGGGGCTGGTGCAGCGCGGACTTACCGCAGCGGGGATTGCCGCACCGCGTGACAGCGATATGCAATTGGCCGAAACAGGCAGCCTACTTTCTGACGATGTGGTGCTTAAACGCAGTGATTTGGTCTTCTTTCCCGGCCATGTCGGGATCATGATCGACGGTGACAAGCTCCTCCATGCGACGCGGCATCACGGTAAGACTGTGATCGAACCGCTTGCCACCGTTGTCGCGCGTGTTTCGGCTGAACATCCCCAAGCAATCACGGCGCGCAAACGAATTTCGTTATGACGCACCGGGTGTTTGTTGATGGTGCCGTCGGGACGACTGGCCTCGAAATCGCTGGTCGCCTTGAGGGACGCGCCGACCTTGAAATTATTACGCTTGATGACGCACAGCGCAAGGATGCGGGCGTTCGCCGCGAGGCGCTTAACGCGGCTGACGTTGTTATCCTTTGCCTGCCCGATGACGCCGCGCGTGAGGCGGTTGCACTGATCGACAATCCCAATACGAGGGTGATTGATGCCTCAACCGCGCACCGCACTGCGCCCGATTGGATATTCGGATTTCACGAGATTGATCCTGACGGGAAACGCAAGGTCGCGGGCGCGATGCGGGTATCAAATCCCGGCTGTTATCCAACCGGATTTCTAGCCCTTGTTGTCCCGCTCCTTCGTGCCGGGGTTATTCCCGCCGAATGGCCGATCAGCGTGAATGCAGTCTCGGGCTATTCAGGCGGCGGCAAGGCGATGATTGCCGAATTTGAGAGTGGAAACGCGCCAACCGCATGGCGCACCTATGCACTCACGCTCGCACACAAGCATGTCAGCGAAATGCACCGCCACTCGGGGCTTATCCACGCGCCGCTCTTCGCGCCGTCAGTGGCAAATACATATCGCGGGATGATTGTTGATGTGCCTCTGCTGACAGGCGCAATGCGCGAAACGCCGACGCCTTATGTGGTGAGTGCGATCCTGCGCAAAGCCTATGCCGATTGTGCGCTCGTTAACCTGATCGAAGATTTTGACGAGGCAAACCTCTCAATCGAACACGCAGCGGGCAGCGATCGCCTTGATCTGTTCGTGTTCGGCAGTGCCGATGGTGGGCAAATCCGGCTGGTCGCAGCGCTTGACAATTTAGGTAAAGGGGCCGCCGGTGCAGCGGTTCAGTCGCTCAATCTGATGATTGGGGTCAATGAATGTACGGGTCTGCGGATTTAGTGATTACGGGATCGCCGAACCGGCGTGGAGCGCTATCGGCCCGGCGACTATACTTACTTAGGCGGCGGCCAGAGATTAGCAAAACAACTTAAAAGACTGACTCTAATCGATTTTTTCGATTTTAGGGCGCAATCACGGGTTTTGACGTCTGCTGCCTGCGACGACGCAGCGCTGCGCCAATCATGCCAAAGCCCATAATCATCATCGCCCAAGTCGCTGGTTCAGGCACACCGCCGCCAACACCGCCACCAAGCAGGAAGACTTGACTCTGATTGTCGAATGCAACCAGCGCAGCGATGCTGTTAACATTGCCAATCGGGCCATTGAGTACATCTGCGAGATAAGAGTCCGCCTGCGCCTGAATATCAACGAAATCACCAAATGTGCTGAAATCGCCATTCGTCACCGAATATCCGCCAACACCTGCCTCAAACACGATTTCCCAAACGCTGAGCGCAACTGACGCGGCGATGCGCGATTGCAAGCTGATATCATTGGTCGCCGCAAACAGCGGGTTGGTATTGCGAAGCAAGGCGGCCAATTGCTGCTGCTTCGTGGTATTTGACAAGAATGACGAAATCGCGCCGAGTTCAAAATTGCCACCGGTCAGCGTGCGCGTGAAATCGAGACAATAAGACAACACCGAAAAGGGATCATTGGTCTGCACATTACGGCCATTGAAGGAAAAACGACCCGCCTCGCCGCCGAACCTCAAGTTAAGTGGGGTGTAACTGATCCCGCCGAACAGCGCAGGCGGATCATAATGCGCCTCTTCAAGGAAGATCGTCGTTGCAGATGCGGGAGCGGCAACACATGCCGTTGCCAGGCCTATCGCCGCAATTAGTCGTTTGAATATACGCATAACCAACCCCCGAATCACTTCAAGCGAATAGGTTAATCGAATGTTAGCGATTCACAAAGCAATCCGAATCGCGTTAAGCATCAAAATGGGACGGCTTACATCTCACCCTTTGCCCGCCGTAGCGCGAACCATTTTTCAACATTGGCATTATGCTGATCAAGCGTGTCAGCAAAAACATGCCCGCCCGACCCATCGGCCACAAAGTAAAGCGCACGCGTCGGCTCAGGATCAAGCACTGCGGCAATCGCCGCCTTCCCCGGATTGGCGATTGGCCCGGCAGGCAACCCAGCGCGCGCATAAGTATTATAGCCATTATCGGCGGCCAGTTCAGATTTAAGAATGCGACGGCCAAGCGGTTTGCCCTTAGTAACTGGATAAATCACCGTTGGGTCAGCCTGAAGCTTCATGCCAATCCGCACGCGGTTTGAATATACCCCGGCAACCTTGCGATGTTCAGTTGGCAGCGCCGTCTCTTTCTCGACGATTGCGGCAAGCGTGATCGCTTCTTGCGGGCTTCGCGCAACCGTCGTCGGTTTGCGTTGCGCCCATAATTCAGCGAGCGTCTTGCTCATCGCATCTTGCATCCGTTTAAGCACGGCTGCGCGTGGCTCGCCGCGTACATAGGCATAGCTATCGGGAAGAACTGAGCCTTCGGCAGGCACTGTGACGTCACCCGTCAGCAGCTCAGTCGCCATCAGCCGCTCCTGAACCAGCACTGAGGGCATGCCCTCAGGAATCGTTACGAAACGCTGCAATGTCTTACCTGATTGAATGAGCGCGAGGACTTCACCGTCATCCATGCCCGCCTTAACTTCATATTCGCCGGGCTTTATCGGTTCATCCGACCCCAGCAGCTTTGCCTTGCGCAAAAAGGCGCTAGCCGATTTGATCGCACCTTTTTCTTCAAGCATTTTCGCCGCTGATGTCAGACTTGAGCCCTTAGCAACAACAACCGTCACATCCTTTTGCGCAGTCCCGCCGCACGCTGCTAGCAACAGCGCAACGAAAAAACTCAATACAAGCCGCATACTTACAGTGACCGCATGACGAGCGATGCGTTGGTGCCCCCAAAGCCGAAGCTGTTATTCAGCACAGCACGTACCTGACGCTTTTTGGCGACGTGCGGCACAAGATCAACACCAACACAGCTATCGCTTGGGTTATCAAGATTGAGCGTTGGCGGTACGATTTGATCACGCATCGCAAGCAGACAGAAAATTGATTCGACCGCCCCCGCCCCGCCAAGCAAATGACCAATCGCCGATTTCGTCGAACTCATCGACATACCACTGAGCGAATCCCCAAACAAACGGCGTACCGCGCCAAGCTCAAGCTCATCACCCATCGGGGTCGACGTGCCGTGCGCGTTGACATAATCAATATCATCAAGCGAAAGCCCTGACTTCTTCATCGCCATTTGCATTGACCTGAACGCACCTGATCCTTCGGGATGCGGTGCCGTCACATGATAGGCATCACCCGACAGGCCGTATCCGATGACTTCGCCGTAAATCTTTGCGCCGCGCGCTTTCGCTCGCTCATATTCCTCAAGCACGACAACGCCAGCACCTTCACCCATTACAAAGCCGTCACGATCCTTATCATAGGGCCGCGATGCTTTTTCAGGCGTAGTATTGAAGCCGGTAGAAAGCGCACGCGCCTGCGAAAATCCAGCAATTCCGATTGGGCAGATGGTCGATTCAGCGCCGCCCGCGAGCATCACATCGGCGTCATCCATTGCAATCATCCGCGCGGCATCACCAATTGAATGCGCGCCGGTTGAACAGGCGGTCACCACCGCATGATTTGGCCCCATAAGGCCGTATTTGATCGAGACCTGCCCCGAAATCAGGTTGATCAGGCGACCGTGGACAAAATGCGGTGAGACGCGGCGTGGGCCTTTTTCAGCTAGGACAAGCGATTCGCTCTCAATGCCGGGTAGGCCACCGATGCCCGAACCAATTGAGCAGCCCGCGCGGAACCGTTCTTCCTCGGTCATATCGGTAAGGCCAGCATCCTCAATTGCTTGGCTTGCGGCATCAATGCCAAGAATGATGAAGCGATCGACCTGCCGCTGAACCTTATAATCAACGCGCAGATCAGGATCAAAACCCCATGGGTGATCCTTTGCTTTTACCTCACACGCAATCGTGCAGGCATAGGCGCTTGCATCAAATTGGGTAATCTGCCCGGCACCTGATTTGGACGCGATCAGATTTGCCCAGCTTGTTTCAACGTCTGCGCCAAGCGGCGTAACAAGCCCCAATCCGGTTATGACAACACGCCGCATCGCAATCCTCTCAAATAAAAACGGCCCTATCGCATTTGCGAGAGAGCCGTTTTCTATTCCTAAAAACGCACCCGCAACACCGGGTTAGCGTCGCCGTAATCAGGCTTTCTTTTCATTGATGAAGGCAATCGCATCATTAACAGTCGCGATTTTTTCGGCCGCATCATCAGGGATTTCAACGCCAAACTCTTCTTCAAACGCCATCACCAGCTCGACAATGTCAAGGCTGTCAGCGCCAAGATCATCAATGAAGCTTGCATCATCGGTCACCTTATCGGCTTCAACGCCAAGATGTTCGACAACGATTTTTTTAACGCGATCTGCTGTCTCGCTCATGGATGATCCTTCTCGTTCATGTAAAAGCAATGTT
>JAYTMV010000379.1:0-5690 GCA_043728175.1 Sphingomonadales bacterium | reverse complement strand
TTGCGGCGACGGAAAAATGGACGTGCCATGATTAGTCTCTCCCACCATAATTATCATCATCACGACGCGGACGATCATCGCGGTCACGGCGCGGGCGATCCGCACGGTCGGCCTTGCGCATCATCACAGATGGGCCGGCTTCGCCCGCATCAACCTTGATCGTCATATAACGAATGATATCTTCATTAATCTGTGTCTGGCGCTCAAGCTCAGCAACGACTGGGCCGGGTGCGTCAAACTCAAGCATCACATAATGCGCCTTGCGGTTTTTCGCGATCTTGTAAGCAAGGCTGCGAAGCCCCCAAGTTTCAGTCTTGGCGACCTTGCCGCCGCCCGTTTCAATGATTTCCGTTGCGGTTGCCGCCAGCGCATCAACCTGAGCCTGAGCCAGATCCTGACGCGCAAGAAATACATGCTCATATAGAGCCATGTGCGCTTTTCCTTATCCTGCCGATCGCTGATGAAGGCACCATGCCCACACCCCTCCGGCTTTCGTCTTCCACCTGAGTGGAGGCGGGCCATTGGCGGATATGGCAGCGAAAAGCAAGGGGGTGTTGGGGCGGGTCTGCTGTGATCGATTCTTTCGATCAAAAGGGGCGAAGTTCACACTGTCCATTATCAACGAAACAGTGGCTTTTGAAAAAGGTCAGTGATTGATAAAATCGATTAATCGAGGAGAGGATGGGTGTTGTCATAGGAATGGTCATACCAAATCACGAGCCTGTAGGACACACCTTCTTCGCGCCTTCGCGTGAGATAAATCTAAAGCCAGCCAAGCGCGGTGAGGGCAGAATGGGTTCACGCAAAGACGCAAAGACGCAAAGGGGATTGTTTAGAGGAAGGGTAACTCCTCCCCGGAACGGGGAGGTGGCGGCGAAGCCGACGGAGGGGCCGCTATCAGCGCACACAAACCGTCGAACTTTTCTCCCAGACCAACCCGACCCCTCCGTCAGCCTGCGGCTGCCACCTCCCCGTTCCGGGGAGGAGTTGCTTACTTCTCCCTCTCCTTGAGGAGTTTCGGGTTGGACTGCCCCCGGCAGTCCAAGATCATGCTGGGAGCATGATCGACCCGAAACTGGCCGGGGTGGGGACTGTCCGCGCGTGAGACGCCCGATTTTCTGACCGCTCTCCCGCTGACAGTCCCCACCCCAACCCCTCCCCTAAAGGAGGAGGGGCTTTAAGAGGCACCCACTCGTCATCCCGGCGCAGGCCGGGATCGCTGCGATATCGCGCGCAACATCAAAGCGGCCCCGGCCTCCGCCGGGGCGACGATGGAGACTTGCACCCCGCCCCATATCCACCGATAAAGCCGACATGGCCCATATCACGTCGCGCGAACAATTGGAGGATTGGCTTAAAGACAAGCCGGACGATTGGAAGCAAATTATTGCTTCGCGAGCGGGGCAACGCGCTTTGCCTTATAGTTTCGTTCCGGGAACACCTGACGAATGGGTCTTGACTTATTCGCTAGTGCCGTTTCGTTCCACACTAATGTCATGGAGTGCATGTAATCATGCGGATTATCCACTTAGGAAGGCATTCGATGTATTCGGTGAAGTTTCAAACATGGCCGCTACACAAGCTACAGACTTCGATGACAGCCGGGCTTACTCAGCAATTTACGCAAGTGGTCACGCAGTTTCAGCCATGTACCCGTGGTCGGAGTTTGATAAGGAGCGTGGCATAAACGATGCGCTTGAGCTTTGGGGCTCACAAAATCGTTTGATGGGCTGCCTTTCTAATGCGGTTGCTTATGCGGAAATGGCCGTTGGCAGTCATGTTATGCGAAGCATTCATCACGACTGCAATTGGCTTGAAGCAGCTAACGCTTCTGATGGCTTAGGCAGCGTTGCACTATGGAAAGCGGATCCGCCATACGGTTGGAATGAGGCTTGGGTGTCCGCCGCCAACCGCCTCCTCGCCCTTGACCCCACATACCAAGTCTGGATCGATTGGTACAACCGCCGCATTGAGGGCCATGACGCCGCCTTCGAAATCCCCGACGATACAGGCCTGGTGCAGGATAAGGCCATTCTCGCCCGCCTTGCCAACGCCACCAACGAAGATTTCTGGGACAAGGGCGCAACCTACGTCAACACCACGCTCCAAGGCTGGATTGACGAAGCGCGGGAGCGAGTAAGGCAAAGCGAAACCCCCGACGAACCGCCCCCAACCCCCGATGCCATCCGCGCCATCGCCGCCGAAATCGCCAGCCCCACCGTCATACTCACCAACAACACACTTGATGTCATCGCCAACACCGCTTTCGACGGCCAAACCGATGCCTCCAATCTTGACGAAGCAATTGCGGTTTTGCGCGCGGTGGTTGGGGCGTTGCTCGGTGGTTTGCCGGGCAATGCGCCGCGCAGTTTTGTCGCGAACCTGACGATCTATGACGGCGAACTGGCCAAGCGCGATGCCAAGCCGTTTCTTGGTGTGCTGGTGCGGATGGAAAAATCGGTGAGTGCCGGGTTCTATGCTGACCCTGAAATGTTTGACGTCAGCGTCACCACGAATTTTGAGAGCTATTTCGACGCGCACCTCGCGTTCATGACGCATTACCGCCGCAACGAGGAGCGTGAAGCGAAAATTGCGCAATTCACAATCAATGATGCCGCTGCTTCGGGTGTGGCGCTAACAGACCCGGTCGATGAGGTTGTCAAAGAAGTTGACGCTCTGGCAGAGCAGGGTCTGGTGACTGACGGTTTCGCGCAGGCAATGAAAGAGCAGAAAGCGATCAATGATGAAGTCGCGCTTTACACCTCATCAGCACCAGCGATCAGCGGTGAACCCACCATCAAAGCGCGGCACATATTGCAGACAGTCGGCTTTTATGAGCGGGCATTGGCGGTTGCCAGTAACGCAAGCACCGTTGCAAAGCCGCTAGTCGCATTTATCAAAATTCTAAAAGAGGCGATTGAGGCGCTGCTTAAATTCTTCGTTTAACGTAATTTGCTCTCCCCCTCACGCAACCGCGCGTGGTGGGTCTTTTATTGTCACACGTGATGGGCGGACTTCTTTTGGTTGTGGCTGGCTCGCGGCGCGAGTTGGGCTGACGAGGATGGTTTCGAGTGCGGCCTTCTTCGCGCCTTTTTCAAAGCGACCGCCAAGCGATAGCGGCGTCGTGTGCACCGTATTTTCGGCCTCGAGTGAGAATGCGCCGACATCATCAAGATTGACATGCCCGCTATGGATCGTTTCGCCATTAGCGCGGACGCCGATGAGCGCCATCTTGCCGCCCTCGGCGGCGTTGCCGAGGATATATTCATAGAGAGCGTAACTGCTGCCATCCGAACAGGTCGTTTTTTTGAGCACAACTGCAAGGACGCCGCTTTGCCGTCCGAAATCGATCATGTCACCAGCGTCTTCAAATGTGCGGGTCATCACGATCATGAAATGACTGTTGCGGCATTTGAACTGCAAAGCACCTTCGTTAGTGAGTGCGATCCCCGGCGCGTGCCGCCGCAAATCGGCGCTCACGGCATCAACCGAGGCTGGCTTTAGCGCGGTAACCGCGAGTGTTTCAGTGTCTGCTTGTGCGGGCACTAGGCGCTTTGAAGGCGCGGCAGGCGCAATCTGGTGCACATTCAACCGAAGCCGGTAACCGATCAGCGATTTGGCAAAGCTGATCGCCCTTGCATCGCTTGCGGTTTCGGGTGCGGGCATTGCGTCAAGTTTTTTGAGCGCGGCCTTGTCACCAATCCGGCCAAGCGACTGTGCGACGCTCTTGATGAGAACAGGTGCGGCAGGATCAAGCGCCTTGATCAAGGCCGACTCATTTTCAGAGCTTGCCTCCGCCCCAAGCGCGACGGCCGCTGCCGTCCGCAGGGCAATCGGTGCGCTTTTGGCGGCAACCTTGGCACGGGCGATTTGGGCTACCGCCGGGCCGCCACGGCGGCGCAGTTCTTTGAATGCCTCAACCGCATCTTCAGCCGTGGCGTTCCGCGCATTGATTGCTGTGGTCAGCGCGGCTTCGGGCATTTCGGAAATGAGTGTCGTTTGGGGGGTAGCCATAGCGATTGCCTCCTAACAGCCGTTGCGGACGGAACAATGATCACGCATGGCGCTGCCTTGCCCGCTTGTTAGCAGCACTGAATCGCGCACCGAAATGACGCAGTCAGTTTGTGCCATCAGATTGTTCTGGCCTGCGGTAGTTGTCGGGCATTCACCATCATCGTGATTGTGCGGCCGACCCAAAAAGTGGCCGACTTCATGCGCAAAGGTGCGCGCTACGCGCTCAAAAGAGCGATTGACCTCGCCACCGATCAGGCCGTCATCCTTGCGACTCTTTTTGCAATTACCGTCAACTGGCGAAAGACCAACAAAGCCTGCGCTGATATTGCGCACCATGAACACGTCAATGCCGCTGCCAGGAACTGTCCATTCATCCCACAGCGCCTCTGCCTCATCCTCGCTGCTTATGTCCCCGCGACCATCGGCATCGGCGTTGGTGATGAAGAAATGTTTGATCCTGCCAACGCCGAGGTTGATGCTGCGATAAATGTTGCGAATGCGGTAAATTGCATAATCAATCTTGTGAAACGCATCAGCCTCATCAGTGGAAGAGAGCGTATCCAACCCAACTTTGATCACATTGAGGTGGATATGCTTGCCCTTGAGCCGTGCGAACTGTTGTGACAGTGAAACGCGTGCCGTGACACTCGTATCAGGATCGGTGGGTACACGGTTGCGGATAAATCCAAAAAAATCGCCGAGGACTGAAATGCGACCATTGCGGTCAAGCCCGATGCAATCGGCGAGCGATCTGAGGCTGGTAGCCATGACGAAAGCCTTTCCCGCGCTATTGCAGCGCGATGAGTATCGGGATCAACCCCATGCCGCTTTCTTGCGGGCGAAGTGCTTTGCCAATGACGGCGCCAAAGGCTTTGCCCGGATCAGACGCCTTCATGGCATAACCCGGCGTTGCTGATGTGGTCAGCAGATCACCAACCTCAATCGGCGCATCACTTGCATCGACCTTGCAAAAAGTTTTGCCGATCAGCGCAATTGGCATACGCTGACCTGATGTCTCTTGCTTATCGAGGATCAGGGCAGGGCGGTAATCGCCTGCGCCTGATACGACACCCGCGACACGCTTGTCATAGCACATCCCGCTTTGTTCAAGTACGCCATCAGCATTGATTACCATCACCGTGCCAGGTTCAATTTCCTGCGCCGCTGAAATATCAAAATGTTCGGCGCAGTCGGCATTGCGGAGCACGATATCGCCATCACAGAAAATACTGCCGCGCACATCGACGTCACCTGTAAAGAGCCCGGCAAATCCGCCCTGTGTATTTTCGCCGACAACGCCGACACGATCCTTGTTCGTACTAACGCCGCGCACTCCAGCGCCGCCGCCAGCACTTTCGCCGCGTACACCGTCACCACTGCTGGTTGTTCCCGATACACCGCGTCCGCTTTTGGCAAAGCCGCTGACGCCGTTACCAGTGCCCGTACTCTCGCCGCGCACGCCAGCAAAACTGCCTTTGCTAAGGCCATTTACGCCCGACCCAGTGTCGCTTTCACCTCGGATGCCATCGCCCGATTTGGCAAAGCCAGTGACGCCATTGCCCGTGCCTGTGTTCGAGCCGCGCACGCCAGCAAAACTGCCTTTGCTAAGGCCGTTTACGCCCGGCCCAGTGTCGCTTTCACCTCGGACGCCATCGCCCGATTTGGCAAAGCCAGTG
>JAYTMV010000378.1:0-1917 GCA_043728175.1 Sphingomonadales bacterium | reverse complement strand
ACACGCCCCGCTGGCTGGTTGAGCATTGCCCGGTCGCAAAGCTGGAATACGCCTGATTTGCTGCGCGCGGCGGGGGTCAAATATTGCTGCGATTGGGTGAATGATGAACTGCCCTACGCGTTCAAAAATGGGCTGATCAATCTACCGCTTAATCATGAACTCAGTGATCGCCAGATCATCACCGTCCAGCAGCAATCGGTGGGCAGCTACGCAGCTTCAATGCGCGATGCGTTTGACTGGTTGGCGGGTGAAGGGGGCCGGATGCTGCCGCTTCATATCACGCCCTACATTATGGGCTTGCCATACCGGATCGATATGTTTGAAACGCTGCTTGGGGAATTGGCGGCACGACCCGAGGCTTGGTTTGCAACCGGTGGAGAGATAGTGTCGGCTTGGGAGGGGCAGCAATGAAAATCCGCAACCCGCGCACTGGTGAGGATGACTATGAGATCACGCCGATGGACGGTGCGGCGCTGGCAACGTGTGCAGCAGATATTCGTCAGCGTCAGGTCGCGTGGGCGGCCTATTCGCCGTCGCAGCGCTGCAAGATCATGCTTAGATTTGCGGGTGCCATTGAGCGCCACCGGGGCGATATTGCTAACGCGCTGATCCAAGACACCGGGCGCGCGGCGATTTCGCAGATTGAAATTGACGGCGTGATTGGCATGATCAAACGCTGCGAAGGCTCCGCACCCTTCATGATCGCGCGCGCGATGGCGAAGGATCGCCAGACGAGCATACCCAGTATCTCTACCTCGATTCAGCTTGTGCCCTATCCCCTCGTCGGCGTGATATCGCCGTGGAATTTCCCGCTGACGCTCGCGCTGATTGATGCGATATCCGCGCTTGCGGCGGGGTGCGCGGTGATCGTCAAGCCGTCTGAAATCACGCCGCGTTTCATCCGTCCGCTGATGGCGGCGGTTGCTGAGGTCAACGAACTGCCGCTGGCGATCATTGAAGGCGACGGCGCGACGGGTGCGGCAATGATCCCGCTCGTCGATTATGTGGCGTTCACAGGTTCAGTCAAAACCGGGCGCGTGGTTGGGGTTGCCGCCGCGAGCGCATTCATCCCGGCAAGCCTTGAACTGGGGGGCAAAGATCCGATGATCATCCTCGCCAGTGCTGATCCGGTGGCCGCTGCTGAAATTGCGCTCCGCGCCTCGGTGGTCAATTCGGGGCAGGCGTGCCAGTCGATTGAGCGGGTTTATGTGGCGCGCGCGATTGCCGAGCCGTTTCTGGTCGCGCTTGCCGAAAAAGCCAAGGCGGTGCGCTTCAATTATCCTGATATCAACAGCGGCGATATCGGCCCGTTTATCTCGGCTCCCCAAGCCGACATCGTTCAAGCGCAGATTGATGATGCGCGGGCAAAGGGCGCGCATGTGTTGACCGGAGGGCAAGTTGAAACGCTTGGCGGCGGCAAATATTTGCGACCGACGGTGCTGGCCTCGGTTACGCGCGACATGGCAGTGATCGCCGATGAAACCTTCGGCCCTGTCATTCCCGTAACGCTGTTCGATAGCGAGGATGAGGCGATCAGTATGGCCAATGATACCATCTACGGCCTGTCAGGCGCAGTAATTGCCGGGACAGTGCAAGAGGCTGAGGCAATTGGTTCGCGGCTGAATGTCGGCGCGGTTTCGATCAATGATGGCTCGCTGACGACTATGGTGTGGGAAGCCGAGAAATCGAGCTTTGGCCTGTCAGGCCTCGGCCCATCGCGAATGGGGGAAAGCGGGCTGCTGCGCTTTTTCCGCAAACGCGCGGTGATCCGCCAAACCGGGGAGGCGCTCCCACTTGCCGCTTATGCTGAGGATGCTGGAAAATGAAATATATCCTGATCGCCGCTGGTCTTGCGCTCGCGTTCGGCGGGCCAGCGCTTGCCGCCAAAAAGAAACCGCAGCGCACTGATGTTGCCGC
>JAYTMV010000377.1:0-6200 GCA_043728175.1 Sphingomonadales bacterium | reverse complement strand
GCTCGTAATGGCGGCGGTTGTGAACCTCGCGTTGGTTGATCCAAGCGCAAATATCGGCGCGACGGTTACAGCCGCAATCCTCGTCGGCATTGCGGGCGCGACGTATGACATTGTGATTGATGCCTACCGGATTGAAACGCTCAAGCCCTATCAGCTTGGGGTTGGCTCGGGCATGTCACAATATGGCTGGCGGATTGGCTCGGCGGGCGCGGGCGCGCTCGCGCTCGTGGTGTCGGCGCGGATGGGTTGGTCAGTCGCCTATATTGCCTGTGCCGTCTTTGCTTTGCCAGCGATGATCACGGGCCTGATCATGGGTGAGCCCGCACGGCGCGTGGTGACGATCCAGAAAAAGGGGCTGGGCGAGGTCTGGAATTCAATCGTCGGGCCGTTCAACGAATTTTTTCAGCGCTCGGGCGCGCTGCTCGTTCTGCTGTTCATTCTCGTCCATAAGATTGGCGATACGCTCGCCAATCTGACTTTCCGCCTGCTGTTCGATGATCTTGGTTTTACCAATGATGAGATCGCCTTTTATGATGTCGGCATTGGTTTCTGGGCCTATCTTATCGGCGTGTTCATCGGCGGGGTGATCTATGCCAAGCTTGGCCTCAAAAAATCAGTGTTGCTCGCGCTGATCCTGATGGGGATTTCAAACCTGAGTTTTGCGGCGTTGGCCGCCGCTGGCCACAGCAATTGGGGAATGGCAGGCGCAATTGGTTTTGAAAATATCGCAAGTGGTTACGGTGGGGTCGTGGTCGTCGCTTACTTCGCTGCGCTGTGCGATTTGCGTTTCACAGCATCGCAATATGCCTTGATTTCGGCTGGCGCGAGTGTCGTTGGGCGGTTCCTGACGGGGACGACGGCGGGCGGGCTAATCGAAGGCTTTGGTTATGTGAATTTCTATCTGCTCACTACTCTGCTGGCGCTTCCGGGCATTGTCCTTTTCTGGTGGATGATGCGCACTGGAATGGTCGATAGCGCGCTCGGCACTGCGGGTGATGAGAAGGGGTCAGTTTAGAGGCCGCCCCAAATCCCCGAACGCTTGATTGAGCGCTTGCGCCGAGGTCAGCGCGCCGAGACAATTAGCTGTACCAAGACAGGTTGTGAGCAATTGATGCGCGGCATGGGGATCGCTGACCGCCAGTACGAGCGTATCAATCAGCATGATTTCATCGCGCGTCATCCGACCGCAACAGCAGGCGGCAATGGTAACCTTCAATTTGGATACGCGCGCGGTTTCGGCGAGGAAGGCGCGCAGGAGAATGAGTGGACGCCTGTAACTCTGTCCGAACGTGCCAAGCAGCGCGTTCGATGCGTGGGCATCATTCAATCCGTGCGCACCAATGCGGCGGATGGCATAAAGCAGCAGCCTTTGCTCAGGCACAACCGGGGCAGCGCGGGGAAGGAGGATCGAAATCGGGCTGGTGTCGGTCTGCATCTTGGCTCTCCAATCATGATTCGGAGAGTGGATTATATGCTATTGCAAGTCAATCGCAATAATTACATCTTTACTCGGGTAACTGACCGTTCCTTTTGAGCGCCTCACCCGCGAGATAGAGTGAACCGAGGATTAGGATTGGGCCATTACCGCATTGATAGAGCGCCTCTTCAAGCGTTTCGGCGGTGGTTGAGACCATGCCAAACGCCACACCAATGGCTGAAAGTGCCTGTGGTGGATGATGAGGATGGTCAGTCACTGGCACCGCGATCAGACGATCAGCAAGCCCTTCAAAATGGCGCAATATTCCGTGCGCATCTTTGTTTGCGAGTATGCCTGTGATAATCTGAATCTTCTGGTTTGGGGGCAAAATTTGGCGGAAATGCGCAGCAACTGCGATTCCGCAATCTTCATTATGACCTCCGTCAAGCCACACCGCGCGCGTTGCCACTAATGGCCCCGGCTCAAGCTTTTGCAGCCTCGCAGGCCAGTGCGCCCAGCCCATCGCGGCTTTAAGCGCAGCCTCAGGAATTGTGATGGCCGTTTGATGCCGCAGCATCGCAACCGCAAGTGCGGCATTTTCAGCCTGATGTTGCCCCGCCATTTTAGGGAGCGGTAGCGCAATCTTTCCAATATTATCCTTATAATGCAGCATATTATTATAGATTATTGAGTCCCAATCTGAAGATTTAGGATGCCAAATTGCCCCGCGCTCTGCGGCACCTTCGCCAACTTTCGCTGCAATCTCCACTGCATAGTTCATCGTCACCAGCGGCACCCCGGATTTGGCAATGCCAGCCTTTTCGCCCGCAATTTCAATGAGCGTTTCACCAAGGAAACTCTGGTGATCGATCCCAAGCTGAGCAATGCCGCAGACTATGGGCCGTTCAATTACATTGGTCGCATCAAGCCGCCCGCCAAGCCCGACCTCAATGATCGCGGCATCAGCAGGGGTGCGTGCAAATGCAAGTAATGCCGCTGCCGTCGTTGCCTCAAAAAAACTGGGGTGGATATCCTCCGAACAATCAAGCACCTCGGCAAGCAGTGGCGCGAGGGCGGCATCGCTGATCAACTTGCCCGCGACCCTGATCCGTTCGTTAAACCGCACCAGATGCGGGCTTGAATAAACGTGAACGCTTTTGCCCGCCGCTTCTAGCGCTGCACGCAGGAACGCGCAGGTTGAGCCTTTGCCGTTGGTTCCGGCAACATGAAACACCGGCGGCAGGCTTTGATGCGGATTGCCCAGCCGCGCCATCAACGCGCTGATTCGTTCAAGCCCGAGGACATCGCGCCCCGGCGAAAGCATCGTCAAACGGTTAAGCTGCGCCTGCACCGCTGGATCATCACTATGCGCGTGATCAGGCATATATTGGCCTCAAGCAGCGGCCTTTTGCGGGGTAAGATAGCCCATCAACCGGGCGAGCGTCTGACGCAGATCAGCACGCGCAACGATCATATCGAGCATTCCGTGATCAAGCAGATATTCCGATGTCTGGAAATCATCGGGCAGCTTTTCACGGATCGTATTTTCAATCACCCGTCGCCCCGTAAACGCCAATGTCGCGCGCGGTTCGGCGAGTTGAACATCACCCAGCGTGGCATAGCTCGCCATCACCCCGCCCGACGTCGGGTCGGTCATCACGACGATATAGGGCAGGCCCGCATCATGAAGTTCCTGCACGCCGACGGTCATTTTGGGCATTTGCATCAAGCTGAGAATGCCCTCCTGCATCCGCGCGCCGCCTGATGCTGTAAAAATAACATAGGGGCAATTCGCCTTAATCGCCGCGCGGATGCCCGCGATAAACGCCTCGCCAACCGCAATTCCCATTGATCCGCCCATGAATGCGAAATCCTGAACCCCGATGACGACTTCATGCCCCTCAATCTTGCCTTTGGCATTGAGCAGCGCGTCACTCTCTCCGGTTTCGAAGCGCGCAGCCTTGATCCGGTCAGCATATTTCTTTGTGTCGCGGAATTTGAGCGGGTCTTCAACGGTCTTTGGGTTGGCCAATGGCTGCCAGTTGCTTTCATCAAACAACTGCATGAAGCGCTCGTTCGGGCCGATCCGTCCATGATGACTGCACACCGGGCACACCGAGAGATTCTCGACATATTCCTTGACGAAGATCATTTGTGAACAGCCAGGGCATTTGTGCCAGAGATTATCGGGCGTTTCCTTCTTCGCGATAAAGGGCAACGCATTGCGGACGCGTGAGAGCCAATTCATGCTGCTTTCTCCTGTCGTGCCCCGTTTAGCGCTTGGCGGAGTGTCGCGATATAGTTTTTGACGGGTTCAGCAGCATGTGCGCCGTGCTTGCCGATGAGTTCAACGATGGCGGAGCCTACGACAACGCCGTCTGCAATCGCGCCGATTGCGGCGGCCTGTTCAGGCGTGCGGACACCGAAGCCAACGGCCACGGGCAGTTGTGTTGCCGCTTTGAGTTTGGCAACCGCACTTTCGATGCTGGTTTGTGCGGCCTGTTGCTTGCCAGTGATGCCAGCGACCGAGACATAGTAGAGGAAGCCCGATGCGCCAGTAAGCACTTGTGGCAGGCGCGCCGCGTCTGTGGTCGGCGTGGCAAGGCGGATAAAATCAACGCCAGCGCTGCGCAGCGCGGGGCCAAGCTCACCGTCTTCTTCGGGCGGCAGATCGACACAGATCACCCCGTCAACGCCTGCATCCTTGCAGGCGGCGGCAAACCAATCGCCGCCGCGCACCGTCATCGGATTGGCATAGCCCATCAGGACGAGCGGAATATCAGCGTGTCTCGCGCGAAAAGCTTTGGCGATGGCGAATAAATCAGCGGTTTTGGTGCCCGCGCTCAGGCTGCGCAGATTGGCCTCCTGAATCGCGGGGCCATCGGCCATTGGGTCGGTAAAAGGCATCCCAAGCTCAATCACATCTGCGCCGCCCGCGACAAGCGCATCAAGGATCGCGCCTGTGTCAGCGTGCGAAGGGTCTCCGCCCGTGACGAAGGTTACGAGGGCAGGGTGGGGTTTTGCGAAGGCGGCGGAGAGGCGGGTCATATAGCGACCCCAGCACGGAGATGTTCAGTTACATCAGAAACGCCGTCTTCGTCCCATATTGTGTCATAGAGCATGAACCGCCAACTATTGGAATGCGCACCATACTTAGCGTTTTTAAGCACGATGTCATGCGGGATCAGAGCGGCGCGCAAAATCTGATACGAACGATCAAAAAGCGCAGCAGCTAAAATGTCGAAACCCTTTATATCCAGATTGCGGATCGCGCTAAGTTGTCGGGAGGAATTTTGAGGCGTTAGCCGCCTCGCCTTAATCTGATATTTCAGACTGGTCGTCTGATCAATTGCATCAAAGGATTTGACAGCGTTGTTCTCCTGCCTCCATTCAAAAGCCTTGCAGAAAAGATATTCTGCGTAATCTCCGAGTGGGTTGTTTGAACTTCGCGTGACACCTCGATCACGCAATTCATCGGTAACGTCGGCGTGCAGGACAAGAAGTTCTGACGGTGAGAGCGTGGCAAGTTTCACTGCTCTCACAACGTCACCCCCAATGCCTCGGCGACAGTGAAGATATCCTTATCGCCGCGCCCGCAGAGGTTGACGATGATGATCTTATCCTTCGCCATCGTCGGCGCGATGCGCATTACTGCTGCAATCGCATGGGCAGGCTCAAGTGCGGGAATAATCCCCTCAATCTTGCAGAGCAGTTTGAACGCCTCAAGCGCCTCAACATCGGTCGCGCTTTGATAATCAACGCGGCCAATCTCGTGGAGCCAGCTATGTTCTGGGCCGATGCCGGGATAATCGAGGCCCGCCGAAATGCTATGCGCCTCATCAATTTGGCCGTCTTCGTCCTGAAGCAGATAGGTTTTGTTGCCGTGGAGGATGCCGGGGCGTCCGCCAGCCAAGCTTGCCGCATGTTCTTTGTTAAGACCGTGTCCTGCGGCTTCAACGCCGACCATCGCCACTTCGGGATCATCAAGGAAAGGGTGGAATAGCCCGATGGCGTTTGACCCGCCGCCGATTGAAGCGATGAGCAAATCAGGCAGGCGACCTTCGCGCGCCAGCATTTGTTCGCGTGCTTCTCGCCCGATCACGCTTTGAAAATCGCGCACCAATTCAGGGTAGGGATGCGGGCCAGCCGCCGTGCCGATGATGTAAAATGTGTCATGCACATTGGCGACCCAATCGCGCAGTGCCTCATTCATGGCGTCTTTAAGCGTGCGCGCGCCGCTTTCAACGGCGCGGACTTCAGCGCCGAGCAGTTTCATACGGAACACGTTGGGCGCTTGGCGCTCAATATCGCGCGCGCCCATGAAGATGACGCAGGGCAGGCCAAAGCGCGCGGCGACGGTTGCGGTTGCAACGCCGTGCTGACCAGCGCCAGTTTCGGCTATAATCCGAGTCTTGCCCATCCGCATCGCGAGCAGAATTTGGCCGATGCAATTGTTGATCTTGTGCGCGCCGGTGTGGTTCAGCTCATCACGTTTGAAGTAAATTTTAGCGCCCATTCCGGGCTGCGCCGCTTTTGCAAGATGCTCGGTCAGCCGCTCGGCATAGTAAAGCGGGCTTGGCCGCCCGACATAATGTTCGAGCAAATCGTCGAACTGCGCGGCAAACGCCGAATCAATCTTTGCCGCGCGATATTCGCGTTCAAGATCAAGGATCAGCGGCATCAATGTTTCGGCGACATAACGTCCGCCAAACTGGCCAAAATGGCCGCGATCATCGGGGCCGGAGCGGAGTGAGTTTGCAAGGGTCATAATATCGACGCTGCT
>JAYTMV010000376.1:0-3029 GCA_043728175.1 Sphingomonadales bacterium | reverse complement strand
CGCTTGCCATAGGCGCGCTCTAACCGCGCAAATCAGATTCCGCCATACCATTCATAACCAGCATAATCTTCCCAGAAGCCGCCCTTGCCGCCGTAGACGTCCGACAGATCGGACACAGCCTGTATCCGATCAATATATTTGGCATGTTTATAGCCCAACTGCCGCTCAACCCGCAGGCGCAGCGGCGCACCATTGCCGATGGGGATCAGCTTATTATTCATCCCCCACGCAACGATTGTCTGCGGGTGAAAGGCATCAATCAAGTCAATACTTTCATAATAAAGCTTGCCGCTGCTGCCATACACATCGGCACAGTGGAACACGATATAGCGCGCGGAAGATTTCATCCCCGCCGCCTCAAGCAGCAGTTTGAGCGGCACCCCGTGCCATTTGCCAATCGCGCTCCACCCCTCGACACAGTCATGCCGGGTGATTTGGGTGCGCATTGGCATCGTCTTGATATCGGCAAGGCTCAGCGACATTGGTTTTACGACGAGTCCTTCAACCTTCAACCGCCAATCGGCAAAATTGCTTGCGGCGTGGGCCTCATAAGCGATCCCAACCGGCCGCCTTGTGCCATTGGCGCGGAATATTGGCGACATATCCTCGGGCGAAAACTCGCGGGCCAACCCTTCGCGCGGCTGGAGCAAACGCTGAAAATTGAGGTTGAGCGTTTCGGCAACGCGCAGCTTTTCAACAAAGGCCGGATTATTGCCTAGCCGATCGCAGCCCGAAAGCAGCGCGCCGCCGCCAGCGACGAGCCCGCCAACCAGCGCACGCCGTGTGATGATCTGGCTCATGAGACTTTCTCCGGTGAGAGGCGAAACTTGCCCGTAATCATCGAACGGATTTCATTATACGGCCCGGCAAGAATGACGAGGACAATGTGGAGCAGGATGAACCCGGCCATCGCCGCCGTGCAGATAAAGTGGATTGACCGCGCCGAAGCCCGTCCGCCGAACACATCCGTCAACCATGGCAACACCCCGCCAAATCCAGGTGACATGCACAGGCCCGTCAGGATCAGCACGGGCATGATGACAAACAGGATCAGCGAGTAAGTGATTTTTTGTAAGGGGTTATACCGCGCCTCACTCTCGCCAAAATCAAAGCGCGCATGTTTTTTGATATCCGCCCAGAGATGGCCCGGCGTAACTTCCGCGCGGCTCAGCGCCAAATCCTTCTGCAAATGGCGGTTGATCAAGCTGCGGATAAAATAAAACAGCAAACCAAACGCCAGCACCCACGCAAACGCCAGATGCCAGTGCCGTGACAGCGCGAGGTTATAATCAGTCGGGATCGTCGCCCAACCGGGGAAGCGATCCAACTTGAGCCACGCATGATCAGTATTGGCCCCGTACTGCCCCCAATAGAGCATCGGATGCGCGTTAAAAATGCCAAGCCCGCTCATCATCATCACAAAGATCGTCACGGCATTGACCCAGTGCCAAATCCGCACTGAAAGGCGGTGGCGGAAGACGAGGGAGCCGCTCCCGGCCTCTGACTGGTTCATGATCATGCTGTCGCTCATTCACTGCGCCTCCACGGCTGGGTTTGCTCAACGGCTTTAGGCGGTGATGATACGCCTTGATCGCCGCTAGGTCGATTCAGAATAAGCGACTTACACTCTTGCCCTTCGCATCTGAGGGTAATAGTTATGCGCGGCCTCTAATCAAAACTGATATTTTCGCCTAATATATATTCGTGATAGGAATATAATGATTGCCTTGTGGATGCAAAGTTTCGTTGCCGTGGCTGACGCTGGCAGCTTTTCAATTGCGGCGCGGCGATTAGGGGTAACACAGTCAACTGTATCGAAACAGGTGGCGGCGCTTGAAGCACATTTATCGGTGCGGCTGTTTCAACGCACAACCCGTTCACTCGCGCTCACCGATGAAGGCAGCGCCTTTTACGAATCGGCAACGCGCGCGCTGGCGGCGATTGATGAAGCGCAAGCCGCCGTCGGGCCAAAAGGCGATGTGCAGGGGCTGCTCCGCGTCACCATGCCACTTACGCTTGCCGAAAGCCGTTTGATTGCGATCATCGCTGACTTTCTTGAAGCGCACCCGCGTATTCAAATTGATATGACGCTCTCCGATCATGCGCTCAACCTTGTTGCCGATAATATTGATGTGGCGATCCGCGTTGGCAGGCTGGTCGATTCAGGGCTGGTTAGCCGTAAAATCGGGCTGGCCCGCCGCGTCATCGTTGCCTCACCCGCCTATCTCGCGCGAGCTGGTCGCCCAATTGTCCCGATCGACCTTCAGGCGCATAATTGCCTGCTCTATAGCTTGCTGGCAACAGGTGCGCGGTGGGGATTTGCGGGTGGCCAATCAGTCAGTGTTTCGGGGAATTTCAAAACCGACAGTCCAAACGCGCTCAGGAGTGCAGCGCTTGAAGGCGTTGGCATCGCGGTCAACGCCCGCTGGCTGTTTGAACGTGAGATAGAAAGCGGCGCGCTTGAAGTGTTGATGCCCGATCATCCGCCCGAAACGATGCCAATACAGGCCGTCCTACCCTCAGGCCGCCATATCGCCGCGCGCACGCGGGCGTTCGTTGATTTTGTGGCGGATGCGTTGGCGCACGATCCGCTGTGTGCGATTGATTGAGGTCGAAATGTTGACTTTATAGAAAAGACAGATTATCCAGATTTTCAAGACTATCTTGGTGTCGCAGACAGGATGATCGAGGACTGAATAATGACAGAACCACTTTTGGCGGTTTCGGCAAAGGATGTTGCCGGGAAATTTGGATATTATACTGATGAGGCGATGCTTCGTCCGGTCGGTATTCAACGGCACGGGACAACGCGGGTCGTAATGATTTCCCTCAACGAATATGAGCGCCTGCTTAGCCGCGACCGTCAGGTTCTTCTGACGAAGGATCTTGATGATGACACGCTTGCCGCGATCAGCGCCGCCCAACCCTCCGAGCGAGCAAGGGCGCTCAACCACCTCATGGACGACACCTGAACCCGGTGACGTAATATCCTATGCTTATCTTTGGCACCGTGAGGCGATCAAAGGCCA
>JAYTMV010000375.1:0-2357 GCA_043728175.1 Sphingomonadales bacterium | reverse complement strand
TTAAATTCTGTTGATGACCTGCAACGTGTCGCGCTGACACATGAGATTTGCAACCATAATGCCCTTAGATCAATTTTTTCAGTTTCGGAAACCGCCCTCAAAGCGCTGCCTTCGAAACCTAATTTCCCAGCGCATGATAGGGCTGATCGATTGCTAAGATACCTTATTTCTCGTTCCGAACATCTCGGCAAATCTATTGATTTTCCGGGAGAAGTCTACGGTAATACTAACAGCGACACCGTGATTATCGGAACCCACCCCGGAAAAGCTTATTTCCCGTTGCTCGCATGGTCAGACTCAGTAAAAATAGAAGAAATAGATTTTTTGCTCGATATGCTCATCGAGGATGGAGCAGTTAAGCGATTAAGTAAAACTGGCGATTTGGGTCTCATTGTTTTGCCAAAGGGCTATTCTCGATTCAATGAAAACAACAGTCAAACGGCCAATGGCCAAGCTTTCGTCGCCATGTGGTTCGATCCATCAGTCAACAGCGTTTATGAAAACGGCATAGAAGTTGCTGTCCGCGACTGCGGATATAGTCCTATGCGCATTGACCGAAAAGAACATATCAACAAAATTGATGATGAAATCGTTGACGAAATCAAACGCTCCAAATTTGTTATCGCGGATTTCACGTCTGAACCTGACAAGCCGAGAGGCGGGGTTTATTTTGAAGCGGGTTATGCAATGGGAATGGGCATTCCGGTAGTTTGGACATGCAGAAAGGATTTGATTGACCAAGTCCATTTCGACACTCGACAATTCAATCATATTGTATGGAAAGATCCGGCGGAGCTTGCTGAAAAACTCAAAAACCGAATTTTAGCGACAATAGGTCAGGGGCCGATTCAGAAGTAGAATCATTCTCTCACCCCACCATAACCCCGTGCCCGACATCGGCACTCACCTCTCGTCCAGCCTCAATCTCCGCCGCCTTTGCCTCAACCAGCTTCACGATGTGATCGACCATATCGGCATCTTGCACATGATGATCGGTGACGCCTGACAAGTACACCATATGCTTGCCGTTGCCGCCGCCCGTGAGGCCGATGTCGGTTTCGCGGGCTTCGCCGGGGCCGTTGACGACGCAACCGAGGATTGAGAGCGACATTGGCGTGTGAATATGTTCGAGGCGTTCCTCCAAAGTTTGGACGGTGCGGATCACGTCAAAGCCTTGCCGCGCGCAGCTTGGGCAAGAGACGACGCGGACGCCGCGTGTGCGGACGCCGAGGCTTTTGAGGATTTCATAGCCAACACGGACTTCTTCTTCGGGTTCAGCCGAGAGCGAAACGCGGATTGTATCGCCGATGCCTGCCCAGATCAGCGAGCCGATACCAATCGCGCTCTTCACCGTTCCGCCGCGCTGGCCCCCGGCTTCAGTAATCCCGAGATGGAGCGGGCAATCGACCGCATCGGCGAGTTGATGATAGGCGGCAACCGCGAGGAAATGATCCGATGCCTTCACCGCCACCTTATATTCACGGAAATCATGATCTTCGAGCAAGCGGATATGGTCAAGCGCGCTTTCGACCAGCGCCTCGGGGCAGGGTTCACCGTATTTTTCGAGCAAATCCTTCTCAAGGCTGCCCGCATTCACGCCGATGCGGATCGCACAGCCATTGGCCTTCGCCGCGTTCACCACTTCTTTGACGCGCTCAGATGATCCAATATTACCGGGATTGATCCGCAGGCAAGCAGCGCCCGCGTCCGCCGCCTCAAGCGCGCGTTTGTAATGGAAATGAATGTCGGCAACGATGGGCACGCGGCTCGCGCGAACAATTTGCTTGAGCGCCGCTGTGCTTTCAACATCGGGGCAGGAAACGCGGATGATATCAACGCCCGCTTCCTCACAGCGTCTGATCTGATCAATCGTCGCCTTGGCATCGCTGGTGAGGGTGTTGGTCATGGTTTGCACTGAAATCGGCGCATCGCCGCCAACAGGAACATTCCCCACCATGATCTGGCGGGATTGACGACGCGCGATATCGCGCCACGGACGGATTGAAGACATGGGAGCGCTATACAGCCTCAAACGGCGGGCGCAAAGTTTCAGATCATCACATCATCAAGTCCGTCAAACCAGCGGGTCTGGCGCGTTGATTCAAGGCTGCCGTGGGCATCGAAGGGGTGGAGCGCACTGAAATCAAGCCCCGTGGCCTCCTCAACCGCTTCAATAGTCGTCTGGATTTTGCGACTGCGCAGTTCATCAACCGTGTAGGGTTTAAGCCCCGAAAACACCCGCGCCTCATAGAGTGCGCGGACATACTCGGTCTGGCCAATGATGAAGGCCGCCGCAGCAATCTGATCGTCGGTCTTTTGGAGCACCGCGATTTTCCAGAATGACAGCGGGATGCGCC
>JAYTMV010000374.1:0-4157 GCA_043728175.1 Sphingomonadales bacterium | reverse complement strand
GTGGGACTGGATTGCCGCGCTTCGCTCGCAATGACGACTCTCAGCCTCAACGCAAAATCTTCGCCAAACCCTTTGACAGTTGCAGCGCGCCGTTAAGGCGGGCCTTGGGGTCGCCCGCCGCACTCACTACCACGCTCATTTCGCCTTGAGCGTTGCATTCAAGCTTTTGACTTCCTCACCAAGTTCTTGCTCAACTTTGTTGATAAAAAGCGCCATGCCACCAAAAATCTCAACATTATAATATTGCTCGCTATTGACGAGCTTTGCGCCCTCGGCATTAATCTTTGCCTTGGCATCGCGTGTTGCCTCGTGAAGTTTTTGCACCTCGGCAATAGCCGCCTTGGCTTTCTGCATAGCGGGGCTATTTGGATCGGTGCCAACGGCTGCGCCAACCGCTCCCTGAGTGGCTTTACGCTTATCATCATAAAGCTCAATTGCGTCATAGGCTTGCTTGACGATGGCATTAAGGCCGACGACGCCGCCGTTCGGGAAATGCGGCTTGACGATATTATCCTTGGTAAACTGGCTCATCGCATCGCCCGGCTTGGCCTTGACTATTTTTGATTCGACGTCGGCGGCCTTTTTTTCTGCCTCCGTCAGATTGGCGTTTTGTGGCGCAACTTCGGAGGCAGCCTTGCAGCCGACAAGAAGCGCTAGGGCGATTGGAATGATAATCGAAAGGCGCATGAGAAATTCCGCTCTGTTGTTATTTAACTAGTGACATTCAGGAAAACGCCTTTGAATTCAAGGCGATTCAGCATGTTTAAACTCACAAAAAAGGGGCTGCAACGTTTGACCGGTGCAGCCCCCATAATCACATGACGATGATTAAACCGTCACTGATCGATTTAGCGACGCTGGAAGGCGTTCGCGAGTGTGAAACGGACAATGTTGACGCCCAGATTTTGGCCGTCGGTATCATCCCATTCCCAATGCACGCCGTTGGCAATGCGGCTATCGCCATTTTCTTCCTGCGCTTCTTGGAAGCTGCGATAACGTACAGGCACGAATGCACGTACTGGTTCGCCACCCTTAACTTCAGTTCCCGTGCCGTTATATTCGTCAGAAACGAATGTGAAACGGGTATTGTTCGGGAAGTAGGCGCGCAGTGTTTGGAACAATGCGGCACCAAAGGTCGCGTGTCCTGATGGATAGGCTGGGAAGCCAGGTGTTACGGATTGCTGTGCACGCGGCAAACCAACAAAGTTTTGGTTGTTCAGCAGCGAAATCCCAAATACCCGGTAATCCGGACGGCTTAGAACCGTTGGATCGCCAGCTTCACCACCACGCACCACGCCTGTGTTCGGGCGCCAGTAGTTGTAAAACCACTTGCTGTCCCAAGCCGCAATGCCTGCGTCGCCCATCGTTGTGTTAAGAATTGCAAGCAGGCGTGCAAACTCGTTAACTGATCTCAAACCCTGATCTTCGGCAATCGAAACGGCAATTTGGTTGTAAAGGCGTGGTGGTGTGCCAAGCAAAGGCTGACCATCATAACCCCAGAAGTTGCCGATGAAGCTGTCACGAGCCGTGTGTGTGCTACCAGGAACGCCAAAATCAGCACCACGACCAGTAACTTCCGCGAAACCAGCACGGAAACGTGCAGTATTTGGTGCTGGGAAAGCCGGAATACGGAATTGATCGCCACGGCTAAGTACAAACGGAGTGACATTACCCCAACGTGCACCGAGAACGCCGCTACCTGCTGCTTGTTGGAAGTTTGGAGCAGTTATGTCACCATTATTGATCTTGCCGAGAAAGCCAACCGTTGAACCGCCAGCGACTACACCGCCCGTGATACCTGGTGCCGCACCATCACCAAAACGTGGTTCGGCATGCTGTGAACCGTCGTTTGAGCGACGTGCCAGCATTGCATTTGCCGATGCAAGACCAATTGCCTTACCAGCTTCGATTGATGCCTGACTTGCGTTTATCCGGCTAAGATCTGACGAATAAATGCCAGTAAGGGTGGTTGCCTGTGCTGGGTGAAGCGCAATCAATGTTCTGTAAGCAGCCTCAGTAATTGCGGCATCCTTCGAAGCGCCACGGAGCGCTCTTGCGATGGGATTATAAGAACGGAATTTATTGTCAAACGCATTAACCGCATCAAAGACAGCAATTGAAACGATTGCGAATGCGCGCGAATTCCGCGTTGGCCCAAGCTGACCTGTGGCCGTGCTGTGATCAACCAAGTTGGCCTGAAGCATGACTTCATTCCACATTTTTACACGGTCAAGTGTGCTCGACACTGCCCGAGCATTAGTCTGGGTTTTCAGTTCAGCAATCTGGGGAGCACTGGCTTTGTCCCAATACTGTGCCGACGCTGGCGCAGCGAAAAATGCCGGGGCGACAATCGCCGTCGTCACTAGTCCTACGAATTTCATAGATTTTTTCATTATATTCTCCACCTCTTTTTGAGACAAGACGGTACATTCGATCAAGCATAGTTGACCGAACGCGAACAACCGGGGGGCCATTCGTTTTTACGCATTGGATTACTTGTGTTACTAGACGGACATCACTCACACTACGCAGGCTCTGCCCGTCGCTACCCTGTCGGGTTTGTAGCCTCCCGACATCTTTGGAGTATGATGGGATACTTACAATCGCAACTATCAATAAATCGATTAGGGTAAGTGGTAAAATCGATTAGAGCGCAAAAAATGACGCAAATCCGTCGGTTTCATACAAATGTAATCGTTTACCGTTTCGTTTTGGAACATTAAAATGCGATTTATGAGCAAAATGGATACGTATTTATGCCATATCGGCGTTAACCGATTGCGGTGCTGGACGTGCCCATCTTGAAGCGGCATAAGTGCCCCGAAATTAGTCAAGGAGTGCGATAACGCACATGGGCGATCAACTTGTCGCAGATGATGAACTTACTGTCGCGGATAATGCCGCGCTGTTGGTCGTCGCGTCGCTGTTGCAGCCCGATGCGCTGACGCGCGCGCAGGCGGTGCGGCTTGAAACGGGGGAGCCGATTGAGTCGGTGGTCACGCGACTCGGGCTGGCGTCGGAACAGGCGCTGGCGCAGGGTTTTGCGAGAGACTCGCGTCTGCCGCTGATCAGTGCGCGTGATTTTCCGGCGGCTCGGGTAGAGGGGGCGACGCCGTCCGCTGCGTTCCTGCGAGAGATGCGCGCGCTGCCTGTGGCGATGAATGACGGGCGGTTGCGACTGGCGATGGCCAATCCGTTTGATGATTTCGCGGTGACCGCGCTTGGTTTCAGCTTTGCTTGCCCGGTTGACCGCGTCGTCGCACCGCCAAGCGATATTGAGGCGGGGATTGACCGGCTTTACGGCCAGGATGAGCTCAATGCCGAAATGCCCGGCGCAGGTGCTGATGAGGATGATCTGGAGCGGCTGCGCGATATCGTCAGCGATGCGCCGGTTATCCGCGCCGTCAACCGCTTGATCGCCGACGCGGTTGATGCGCGCGCATCAGACATTCATGTTGAGCCCGCCGAAGACCGTGTGGTGGTGCGGATGCGCGTTGACGGGGTGCTGGTTGAGGCGGCCTCTCTGCCGCCATCGATGCGGACGGCGCTGGTCTCACGGATCAAGGTGATGGCCGAGCTTAATATTGCCGAGCGCCGCCTGCCGCAGGACGGCCGGATGCGCGCCACGGTGCGCGGGAATGAGATTGATCTGCGCGTGGCGACGGCACCCTCAATCCACGGTGAGAGCGTGGTGATGCGGATTCTTGATCGCTCCAACCTCGCGCTCGATTTTGCGACGCTTGGTTTTGATGCCGAATTGGCGGACAAATTGCGCGCGGTGCTGGCGCGGCCATTTGGGATTGTTTTGGTCACCGGGCCAACGGGTTCGGGCAAGACGACCACGCTCTACGCAGCGCTCGCCGAAATGAATTCGGGTGCGCGCAAGATACTCACGGTGGAAGATCCGATTGAGTACCGCTTGCCCGGCATCGTCCAGACGCAGGTGAACAGCGCGATTGGCCTGACGTTTAGTACAGCGCTGCGTTCGTTCCTGCGCCAAGACCCCGATGTGATGATGGTCGGCGAAATCCGCGATTTGGAGACGGCGCAGATTGCGGTGCAGGCCGCGCTTACTGGCCATACGATCCTGTCAACGCTCCACACCAACACAGCGGCGGGTGCGGTCACGCGGTTGCTTGATATGGCGGTGGAGCCGT
>JAYTMV010000373.1:0-3004 GCA_043728175.1 Sphingomonadales bacterium | reverse complement strand
TGGTGACTTGCTAGGTCTCAAGGTTGGCATTGTGCATGACGGCAAAAGCGGTAGCGTCACGCTGGCCTATTCATCGCTTGAGCAGCTTGACATGATTTGCCAGCGGCTGAGCGGAGAACGGATTTAAGCTACTGATATTGCTCAATTTTTAGTGAACATGCCCTGATGAAGGGTAGATCAAGGCGCGTAGGCCGCTGCGGTCAAACGGCTTCCACCCATCCTCACTTTGTGCCAGCCGATCGGCAATCGCGAGCAAGACAACCGGGTTCACACCAAGGCCACAGTGGCTGCCGCGCACTTCGATATTATCGGTTTGCGGGTCTTGCGGTTCGATACAATTGCGCCACGCCACGATGCCATCATTTTTTGAATAGATCGCGGTCGAAGGGACGGGCGGGGCGAGATGGCTTTCCTTCATCTGTGCCTGTGGTTTTGGATCGCGGATTTTCTGACCCGTCAGCCGCTCATAGGTTTTCCAGACATTAGTTGCGCGCGGATCACCGACAAAGGGCGATCCAAGCGAAATCACCTGCCGGACAAGATCGGGCCGCCAACGCGACAATTGCCGCGCCATCACGCCGCCAAGGCTCCAACCAACGAGGCTGATTTTCTCTCCTGTTTCGGCGTGAATTTCTTCGAGCCG
This sequence comes from Sphingomonadales bacterium, assembly GCA_043728175.1. Taxonomy (GTDB): domain Bacteria; phylum Pseudomonadota; class Alphaproteobacteria; order Sphingomonadales; family Sphingomonadaceae; genus Aquisediminimonas. The sequence goes on along the minus strand of JAYTMV010000373.1, from coordinate 2,361 downwards.
CGCGATGAGCTTCTCACCGTCGGCACCAATTGCCTTGGGGCCAAGGTTGCGGCCAAGCTCCCAACCATGGCTGTCATAACCCAGCTTATCGAGATAACGGCGCAGCAGCCGTGTTGAAAAATCGCTGGTGATAAAGCCTGGGAGCACCATCACGGGGTGGCCATCGCCCTTTGGTGCGCGCGACAATAAAGGAGAGGCCCAAGGCAGCGAACCAAGCTCAAAAATCGCGCGGGGGAGTTCAGTAAGCGCGAGGAGGAGCGATGGCGGCGTAATCGCCGTGCTGGTTTGGGTCATTTATATACGTCCTTATTACAAATATTTTGGCATGCTGCCCACAATATAGCGCGACTGCAAGCCAAAATGCCTAGATTAAGCGTGATGCATAGCGACTACGTTTGAATATCGTCGTTGGTTCGCCGTCATATGTGATCTGATCAACGGATAAAAAGCCGATATGTTCCGCAACGCGAATAGATGCGTGATTGTCGGGTGAAATGATGCAGGCGGTCTCGGCGACGTCGAAATTGGCGTCGCCCCAATCGGCAAAGGCGGAGGCGGCCTCCTTGGCAATCCCGCGCCCCCACGCTCTTGGCATTAACGCCCATCCCATTTCGGGGACGGCATCAAGAACGGGAACCCCGCGCCGGAAATCGCTAAATCCGCCCTCGCCAACAAACGCGCCGCTAGCCTTGTCGATAATTGCCCAGAATCCGTAGCTCAGCAGTGTCCAATGCCCGGCATAGCGCAAGATGCGAAACCATGCGTCCTGCGGTGGGCGCGGCGATCCGCCGATGAAGCGCGTTACCTCGGCACTCCCCCAAAGTGCCGCGCAATCGTCGAAATCATCGGTGCTGTGCGCGCGCAGGATCAGCCGCTCGGTCTCAATGCGCGGCGCGCGCACGGGACGGTCAGGCCGCATGAGCTTGTATCGCTTTTTGCCGCCGCCGCTGCACTGATGATCCAATCCCCAGTGCCTCACGGTATTTGGCCACCGTGCGTCGCGCGATATCAAAGCCCTTGCCCTGAAGCATTTCAACCAGCGTATCATCCGAAAGGATCGCCTTGGGGCTTTCGTCGTTGATGAGCGCTCGGATGACGCTCTTGACCGATTCGGCTGAGACAGCATCGCCTCCATCAGAGGCAGCAATCCCGCTGGTGAAGAAATATTTGAGCTCAAAAATCCCGCGTGTGCAGCTCATATATTTATTCGATGTTACTCGGCTCACGGTCGATTCGTGCATTCCAATCGCCTCAGCAATCGTGCGCAGCGTGAGTGGGCGGAGGTGGGCAATGCCTTCGCGAAAAAACGCCTCCTGATGCTTGACGATTTCGGAGGCGACCTTGATGATCGTGCGCTGACGCTGATCAAGCGCTTTGATCAGCCAGTTTGCGCTCGCCATGCAGTCATTGAGCCACAGTTTTGAGGCCTTGTCCTGCGCGCCAGATGAAAGCTCGCTATAGTAGCTGCGGTTGACGAGCAGACGCGGCAGCGTGGCGCTGTTGATCTCAATCGCCCAGCCTTTGGTGGTTTGGCCAACGAAAATGTCAGGCGTTACCGTCTCAACCGGAGCCGAACCAAAGCGCAAGCCTGGCTTAGGATCATAATTACGCAGTTCGCGGATCATATCGGCCATATCTTCATCATCGACGCCGCACATCCGCTTGAGCTGGGTCATCCGTCCTTCGGCAAGCAAATCCAGATTATCAAGCAGACGCGCCATCGCCGGATCACACCGGTCGGCCTCGCGCGCTTGCAGTGCCAGACATTCGCCAAGCGAACGTGCGCCAACGCCGGTGGGGTCAAAGCTCTGGATACTGCCAAGCACCTCTTCAACAAAGCCAAGTGGCGCCTCAAGCCGCAGTGCAACGTCGAGCAGCGGTGCGCTCAGATAGCCAGCCTCGTCAATCTGATCGATCAGATGCGCTGCGATCAACAAACGTTCGCCCGAAAGCACAGCGCCTGCCTGTTCGATCAAATGATCACGCAAACTCGGCGCGTCTGCCGCCATCGCATCAAAATCGGGGCCATCTTCATAGCCCGATCCACTGCCTTCGCTGCCGGATAAGCCAAGTCTTCCGTCCATGCCGGGGCCACCGTCGGCGGCGCTATCGTGGTGGAACGTCTCAGCCGTGAAATCGATATCAAGATCAGAATCAGCGCCGCCGGGGCTGCTATCGAGCAAGGCTTCATTGTCACCGCTACGTTCATCGGCGGGGGGAGCATCAGCGTCAGCAGTTTCATCGCGGCCGGCTTCAAGCAGGGGGTTTTTCTCAATTTCCTCAGCAAGGAACGCCTCAATCTCAAGATTTGAAAGTGCGAGCAAACGGATTGCTTGCTGCAATTGCGGCGTCATGACCAGC
>JAYTMV010000372.1:0-5518 GCA_043728175.1 Sphingomonadales bacterium | reverse complement strand
GGAGGCGCGGAGACGCGGAGAAATATCATTCTACGACACCCACTGGCATTTCGAGGCGAGGGAATAGCGGGGTTGGGGCCGCAAGCCGGAAATTCGTCTCGCGAAGTCGATCATACCATCCATAAGGCGCGAGAGTATTTTCATATAGTGACGCAAAATTTCTTTCATCTGCCGGAACGCCCATCTGATCCAGAAGCGCATTAGCAGACGTTGGAATGATCGGCTGAATAGCTATCGCTAGGTCGCGTATTTGCAAGAAAAGTATAGCAAGAACCGATTTCATCTCTTCAATTTTACCTTCTTTGCGAAGCTTCCAAGGAGCCATCGCATCCACATACTGATTACAAGCAAAAACCGCTCGCATCCAACAGTCGATTCCTTGAGAGAAATTTAGGTCTGCAAAACAGGGCATTAGACCTAGCGCAATTTCATCATACTGAGTTTCACTTAGGCTGCTGATGCCTTGGTTCATGGCTCCAACATATTCGGGTAACTCCCCATCCAGATTCTTGTAAATTAAGCTCAAAACCCGCTGCGCCAAATTGCCAAAACTATTGGCCAACTCGGCATTACACCGGGTCACAATCGCCTCGGCTGAATAGCTGCCATCTTGCCCGAAACTCACCTCGCGCAGAAGGAAGTAGCGGAGTTGATCGACCCCAAATTTATCAGCCAATTCAATAGGATCGACGACATTCCCGAGACTCTTTGACATCTTCTCGCCGCGTGCGAGGAGGAAGCCGTGGCCGAAGATTGCTTTGGGAAGCGGCAGTCCTGCCGACATCAGAAACGCGGGCCAGTACACGGCGTGGAAACGCACGATATCCTTGCCAATCAAGTGCAAATCCGCTGGCCAGAAACGCGCGAAATCGCCGTCTTGGTCGGGATAGCCAACCCCGGTCATATAGGTTGTAAGCGCATCGACCCAGACATACATGACATGATCGGGCGAACCTGGCACTTTCACGCCCCAATCAAAACTGGTGCGCGAAACGCTGAGATCACGCAGGCCGCCCTCGACAAAGCGGATCACCTCATTGGCGCGGCTTTCGGGGCGGAGAAAATCGGGGTTGTCACGAAAATGTGCGAGCAATTGATCCTGATATTTGGACAGGCGGAAAAACCAAGTCTCCTCCTTCGTCCATTCAACCGGAGTACCCTGGGGGGATAGCTTGACGCCCCCTTCCCCATCAATCAGCTCTTTCTCATCATAAAAGGCTTCATCGCGGACGGAGTACCAGCCTTCATAACGGTCAAGATAAAGATCGCCTGATGCCTCCATCGCTTTCCAAAGCGCTATGCTAGCGTCATGATGGCGCGGCTCACTCGTGCGGACGAACGCATCATAGGAGATATTGAGTTTTTCGCACATAGCCTTGAAATGCCCTGACATTTCGTCGGCGAACTCAAGCGTATCACGCCCCGCCGCACGCGCGGTTTGCACCATTTTGAGGCCGTGTTCATCAGTGCCCGTCACCAGCCGAACGTCGCGGCCCTGCATCCGGTGAAAGCGTGCAATCGCATCGGCGGCAATCGCTTCATAAGCGTGGCCGATATGCGGCTTGCCATTGGGGTAAGCGATGGCGGTGGTGATGTAATATGGTTCTGACATACGCTCAGGCTTTAACGCTTGGCGCACCGTGAGCAAGGCCTGCGACGATTCCAGCGAGCGCAAATACCGTCATTTGTGGATCAAGCGACTGGCGGACAGCACTTTCGGACAGGCTGCGCGCCGCTTCCCATGCGGATAGCGCGGCGGCAAGCGGCGGCCCGCTGCGCTGTGCCGCGATGCGTGCGATGAACGCGGGTGTGCGTGTGAGGAACGCTTCATAACGCGCCTGCGCCGATTTAAGTGAGAGCTTCTGTGCGAGTTCGGCGCGCACAGCATTGGTTTCGTCGCCATCAGCCGCTAGCCGCGCAAGCGCTGTATCAATCGCGGCGATATCAAGCCCCGCAAATCCAAGTGCGCGCCCTGGCGACCCTGCCCCTGCCGCAATCAGTGCCGCAATCTCGCCCTCATCAGCGTTGGGCAATTGACCCCGCACCACCTGCCGCATTGCACTCTCATCAAGAGGATCAAAGCGCAGCGTGCGGCAGCGCGAACGGATTGTCGGCAGCAACCGCCCCGGCGCGTGGCTGATCAGCAGGAAAATCGTGCCTGCTGGCGGCTCTTCAAGGCTTTTGAGCAGGGCATTGGCCCCTGCCCGCTCCATATCGTCAATCGCATCAACGATTACGATGCGCCGGTTTGAGAATGATGGTTTGAGCGCAAACACGCTGCCAAGCGCGCGCACCTGATCAACGGTGATGCTGCGCGCACGTTCAAGATCGCTCGGCCAATCGCGCCGATCAAGATCGCGGACGGCCTTTGGATCCTTCGGCAGGCGCTCAAGCAGCACAAGATCGGGGTGGCTGTGCGCATCAACCAATTTGCCGATTGGGTGATCATCAGGCACATGAAGCCCGTCGCGGACAATTGGTGGCCCCGCCGCAACGCTCAACGCGCGTTTGGCGAGCGCATGGGCGATGCTTGCTTTGCCGATTCCCTGTGGGCCAGTGAATAGCCAGCCGTGATGAAGGCGCGCGCCGCTGAGTTCGCTAAGAAATGCCGCGATTTGAATATCATGGCCAATGATATTCATAACAAATCTTCGATTGCCGCGATCAGCCACGCGGTGACTTCGTCAGCGTTCCCTAGGGCATTGATCACAAGAATGCGCTCCGGCTCCGCTTCGGCAAACGTCACAAAAGCTTTTGCCACGCGCTGATGGTAAGCCCTATTTTTTGCGCCAAAGCGGTCAACGTCGCCTCCATCACGTGCTGCTGCACGCGACTCGGCTTCGTTGTCAGGCAGCGTGAGAATGAGTGTGCGATCTGGTAACAGGCCTACGTTACCAATCCGGTGTAACGTCATGACGTCATTATCAGAAAGACCGCCTGCCCCGCCCTGATAAGCGCGGCTGCTATCAATGAAGCGGTCACACAGCACCCAATCTCCACGGGCAAGGGCTGGACGGATCAGTTTTTCGATATGGTCTGCGCGTGCTGCCGCGAACAGCAAAGCCTCCGCGCGCGCACTCCATTTATCTTCGCCGCCTTGCATGAGGAGCGCGCGGATCGCCTCAGCGCCTTCGGTGCCGCCGGGCTCACGCGTTGTAACAACGTGATGCCCGCGCGCGGTGATCGCGTCGGCAAGCGCCTTTAACTGCGTTGATTTGCCAACGCCCTCGCCGCCTTCAAGCGTGATGAAGCGCCCCGTCATGCCTTAGAAAAAGGACGTCAGGCCAGCCCAGACGCGGCCAAAGAAACCCGCCTCACCCACGTCACTTTCGGCAACGAGCGGCATGATCTGCGGCGGCGTATCAGCGGTTGTGATGATGAGATCGGCAATATGCTGACCCTTTTTGATTGGCGCCTTCACTGGCCCATCATAAACCACCTTGGCCCGAAGCGTCGCGGCGGCACCCACTGGCAGCGTCACAGCAATCGTGCGCGGCGCGACTAAGCCGACTTCGGATGCGCTGCCCATTTGTACTTCGGCGCTGTCAACACGTTTGCCCGCTGCAACGATTGGCTTGGCTTCCCACGCTTTCTGACCCCATTCCATGAACTTGACCGACTCTGTGATGCGGTTGTTAAAGCTATCCAGCCCTGCGACCACCATGACGAGACGCCTGCCATTTTGTTCGGCTGAGCCAACAAAGCCGTAGCCCGCCTCATCAGTATGACCGGTTTTAATCCCATCGGCCCCTGCAACCTTGCCGAGCAACGGGTTGCGGTTCGGCTGAACAATATCTTTGCCAGAGCCAAGCGTTTTGCCCCAAGTGAAATCCTTCAGCCCGTAAAATTGCTTGTAAAGATCAGGATATTTATCGAGCGTGGCTTTACCCAAGGTCGCAAGATCACGCGCCGAAGTATAAGTGACGCCGCCATCAGGCCAGCCATTCGAAGTCCCGTAATTGGTGTTCGCAAGACCGAGTCGCTTGGCCGCTTCATTCATCTGCGCGACAAACGCCGCCTCAGTGCCAAACATCCCTTCAGCGAGGACAACACAGGCATCATTTCCCGAAAGCGTCGCGATGCCGTGGAGCAGGTTTTCGATGCTGACTTGCTCACCGACCGATAGGAACATCGTTGATCCCGCCTGCGGGCCGTGCCATTTTTCCCACGTTTCCGGGCGAACGGTGAATTTCTGATCAAGTTTGAATTTGCCCTGCGCAATCAAATCAAACGCCAGATACATCGTCATCATCTTGGCCATCGACGCGGGCGGAATACGCCGTTCGGCATCCTTGGCATAAAGCACTGCGCCCGACGACAAATCGACCATATAGGCAATTGGCGCGGTCGTCTCAAACGGGGGCGCGGCTGCCGAAACGGGCAACGAAAGCGCCGCGATGGCGGCGAAGGACGCAAATACAGGCTTCATAATCATACTTTCAAACAGGCAAAGGAGTCTCAGCGAGTCACTCGCGCATCGCGATAGCCTTTTGCAGCGAGCGGGCCAAGCGCTGCGCGCGCGCTTTCTTCGCTTTGATAGGGGCCAACGCGCACACGCCAAATATTACCCGCCGAAACGACACTGCCGCTTGCCTTTTTGGCCAATGCATCCGCGCGCGCTTGGCTTGAGAAAGCCCCGATTTGAACAAAATATGCGCTGGCAATCGATGGCGTGTCTGCGCGCGTATTCGCCACTACAGGCGCTGGCAAAGAAACCACAGAGGGTTTGGGCTTTGCCTTCATCGGCGCAGCATCGGGCGGATCAAATTGTGCGCCCGCTATATTGGCAACAGCGGTTGGGACAGTTGGCGCAACCACAGGCTTGGCTTTATTGGGCTTGCTTGCAACCGTTGGGCTGGCCTCTCCGGGTTTGAGGTTTCGGCGAAGTGCGGCCAATAATGAAGGCGGCGTGGCCAAACGCTCGGTTGCTGCGCCGCCACTTTGTAACTGTCGTCGCTCAAATTCAGGTGGATTGACCCGGCGAACACGCACAGGAAATTGCCCTTGCGTTGTCACGCCTAGCTGACGCGCCGCACCCGCTGAGATATCAATGATCCGGCCGCGCTTAAATGGCCCACGGTCGTTGACGCGAACGAGAATCGTGCGCCCGCTATCAAGGTTCGTTACTTCCGCAAAGCTTGGCAGCGGAAGCGTATTATGTGCGGCAGAAACACCGTCCGGATTAAATATTTCCCCACTAGCAGTTGGATTGCCGCGAAGTTCATCGCCGTACCAGCTTGCATAGCCCACCTCATCATAGTTGACTTTATCAACTAAAACCGGAGGCTGGGCATTGGCGTTATCCAGTGCCGTCTCAAGTTGAGGCATTGGAACCGAAGCAGGGCTTGTCCGCGTTTGCGCTTCACCGACATCGCTGCCAAAAATGCCGCAACTGGCAAGAACAAGCGCCGGAACGCCGATCAGAACAAGATTATTTTTCCACCGCATCTGCAAGCAACCCCACCGAAAGCCCGTAAAAGTTCGAGCAATTATATTCGAGGATAACGCGGTAATTGCC
>JAYTMV010000371.1:0-10630 GCA_043728175.1 Sphingomonadales bacterium | reverse complement strand
CCCTACGACGCCAGCAAAGCCATCGGCGACACCGCACCGACTACACCGCGCCCGCCGAAGAAAGCCAACGGCTGCGGCGTGTTCGGGCAGATACTGCTCGCCGCCATCGCCATCGCGGTCACCGCCATCATCGCGCCCGCCGGCGCGCCGCTGCTCACCCAGATCGGTGCCGCCGTAGCAGGCAGCGTGGTCAGCCAAGGCGTCGGCCTCGCCACAGGCATCCAGGACAAGTTCAGCTTCAAAGGCGTGGCACTCGCCGCGCTGAGTGCTGGGGTGAGTGGGGGACTTGATAAGCTCGGTAACCTTGCCCAAGCGGGCAAGATTGGTGGCGGGCTGGCCAAAGCGAGCAAGTTCCTCACCAGCGGCAGTCAGCTTGCCAATTTTGCACGCGGGGCGCTCACCAATGTTTTAACCCAAGGCGTTGCGACGGTCACGGGTCTCCAGCAACGGTTTGATTTCACAGGCGTTGCAGCAGGCAGCCTTGCCGCAGGCGTTGGTGGCTTTGTACGCGGCGGCGCATCTGATTTTGGAACACGCTTTGTATCAGGACTTGCTGGCGGGATCGCAGGGGCGGGTGCCAGAAGTCTGGTCACGGGCACGAACTTTGGCGATAATGTTATTGCCGTCCTCCCAGATGTCATCGGAGCAACGATTGGGAGTGCGATTGCGGGGGCGTTGACCAACACCTTTGAAACGCGCTTCCAGAAGCTGGTGCGCAACAATGTTCAGTTTGCAGAGGCGCGCAGTGACACGGTTCAGTCAGATAGCTCACCCGATATTATCGTTACGGGTAAGCGTTTCACGCCTGAAGAGCAGCGCAATTATGATCTTGATCAACTCAGCCTTTCGACCAACCGCCTGTTCCGGGATTTTAGCTTCACCAATGTGAAAGCGTTTGCGTTTGAGGCCAACCGTACGATTGCCAATTATAATCCGGTATCGGTGGTGTTCCGTGCAGCGGGGACGGGGGCTGATGCGATCGGAGTTAGGCTTGGGATTGGGCGGGTTGGCACGGGCTTGCGCGGTGCGGCTGAGCTAAATTCAGGCTTTAGCGAAGGGCTTGGCAATGTGGCTGGCGGGATTATCGGGGGCGCGGTGCAATTGATAAGCGCGCCGGGCGCAACGTTCCTTGGCGCGGTGCGCGGGCTGGCAGGCGGGATTGACCGGGTGATCACGGCGCGCGTGGGCGATGTTGCGGGCGCGGTGGCAAATGGTGCGGCTGAACTGCGCGATTTTGGCGGGCGCGTAATAGCGGGCGATACAAGCGCACTGCGCAGCCTTGGGGTTAACCTTGGCGAGGCGGCGGGCACGGTCGCAAGCCTAGTCGCCCCCGTTCCCAAAGGCCTCGGCACGCTGCGCACTGGCGAGGCCACGCGCTTTGCAGGCACCACCAACATCGGAGTCGAGATTGGCGCGGCAACGCGGGCAAGCCAGATCGCCAGCGTCAACATTGGCCAAGCACTGGGCGCAACCAGAAGCGCAGAGTTCATCGGCCCGACCATCGGGCGCTCACGCTTTGCCGGGCCGGGGGAATTTGCCGAGATCATCGGGCAGAGGGTGCAAAGCTTTACTGACGGGGCATTTCCACGAGCGCTAGCCGCTGAAGCACAAAACTTGTTGCCGGGGTTGAAAAGCACCAGAGTGGGAACGCGCGTTGATCAGTTGGTTAGTCGGAACCTAAGAGACTTCCTTGACTTTGAGCGTATCGCCGAAGGGCGGGGGCAACTTATCCAAATCAATCGCAGGCTTTATGATCCAACCGGATCGGGGGCGTTCGTGCGGCCCGATGTGCGGATACCGTCTGCGAACCGGATTTTTGAAGTGACGATTGCTGACAAACGGATCGACGGCAACCAATTGCAAGGGTTCCTCAATTTTGGTAATGATTTTAGCACAATAGTTAAGCCACAAACACTGCCAACGGGCGGCAGTTTTAGCTTGGTGAGGTAAGCGAATATGTATGTTGTCAAGAATATGGATGCTCTTTACGACGAGATTGGGTATGTTGCGTCCTGCGCGCCAGATAATTTTATGCACAAGGATTGGCGTCCGCCCGAAGAGCAGGACACACTTGAAAGCTCGTTTTCGCAACTCCGCGATGCCATTGCGATTATTGATCCCAAGATTGCAACGCCTGATAAACTACCAATAATCCGTTCGATACTGGAGGAATCTTATGAGGCCTTCAAATCGGGGGATCGGCGTGCAGGTGTGCTTTTGCTCAATGAATGGAGCGCGCTAATCTTCGGGCCTGAACCTTGATTACAGAAATCGAATTTCCGCCTTCTCCTGACCACCGCATAAAATGGAAAACCCCGCGAAGGCGGGCTTTGCGTCCCTGCTGGCCACCCGCGCTGCGGCGCGGGGGCAGACTGTTTCGCTTCCACAACTTTCCGCTTTCCTACACGCTATTGTTCGTGTCACACTTCGCTATTCGCCGGAGATGTGGCGGATGTCGTCTGTGTGGTGGGGGTCGTTTTTTCTTGAAGTATGACGCAAAAAAACATCGAATAGGTGTCAACTATGTAAAGTTTATTTACAGTCTGGGCGGACAGGGCACTCTCCGTTTCGTAAAGCGTTTAGGTGAGACCCCTTCGTCAAGCTCAGGACAGGCTTAGTGTGACTTTCCAAACAGCGTGACGCCGCCATCACGTCACAAAAAAAAGGAGAAAACCCCCTACATAGCGTAATCTTTGTAATCTTCGGGCATGACCGATGCTTTTGAGCGGGTGATGCTTGTTAGGCCATAATCGGTGCCTAGATCACCCCAAAAACCGTCCTTCAAGGCTGACTGAATGGTGCAATATTCGCGCGATGAACAGGCGGGTGCCGTCGTAAGTATAAAATATCCGGTGGCTGCGGTGGTGCCAACGGCGCAGGGTAAGCCCGCTTTCTTCTTCAACCTGTCCGGCCTCAGGAAATTGCTGCAACCGCAAAAATGCGTCTTCAAAGCTGAAATAATAAGCGTCAGCGCCGTCTTCGCCAAATTCTGCTGTGCCGTATCGCAGCATATCGCGCAAATCCGCTTTGGCGTCATTGCTTAAGGTGAGCAGCGTCAAGCTTGGCTACGATATTCAGCGTGAATCTGTTTGAGTGACTGTGTGCATGTGCCAGAGTCCAGCCCTTTTTGAAGTTCAGCGCGGAACTGGAGCCGCTTAGCTTCATAATCACGGTCTTTGCGGATCAGATCACGGACATAATCGCTTGGCTTGGAATAGCGGCCATCATCAACGCATGACTGCACCCAATGCGCAAGATCGCCGGGAAGTGATATGTTGACCTGTGACATGCTGCGAAAAATAGGATGATGACATGGTTTTGACAAGGCTGTTTTTGTCGCTGTTTTCGCTCCCCTCACTTTCCGCTTTCCTACACGCTATCGTTCATGCCACACTTCGCTGTTCGTCGGAGATGTGGCGGATGGTGCGATGTTGCGCGTGATGACTTGATCAAAAAAGGGTGCTGATAAAACTACCGATTCAGTGTCAACTTCCTGAGATTTGTGCGGTTTCTTCTCACCGCCAACGACAGCGCGGGTCAGTTGCAGGGCTTAAGCGACAATGCCGCAATCGCTGCCAACCCGTTCAGCACGTCAAACATCGACGCGCTCTCCCGTCAGGACGGGCGCGACAATAATGGTAGGGACTGACCTATGAGATTGGTTCATTTGAAGGTCGACTGATAAAGTCTGAACTTCGGGTAATGTCGCAGTCTGGACTTAATATTGCCGATTTTTTTGAGGTTTATTGCTAATAGTTTCGGGCATACGGAACCATATCAAAGCGGCAGCCACAAACGCAAGCGATGCCGCAGCCATGATATTGGGCAGTGGATAAATCGCGGCCAATTGACCCGTCACAATTGGTGCAAGCATACTCACCACGCGCCCCCAGTTGAAGATTGAGGCAGCGGTGGAGCGGAGGTGTGGCGGGTAAAGCTCAGACAGCCACGGCCCCCAAACTACGCTTGAGGACAGCATCATGCCGTAAACAAATCCTGTCACCTCAAGCGCGATGACAGACATTGGCACAAATAAATAAACAGGCACGATCAGAGCGGCGAAGAGAAAGCCCGATCCCGCAACCCGCCGCCCGAAGCGATCGCCGATCCAGCCCCAAATCAGGCTGCCGATCAACTGACCGATCAGGAGCCAGCCCCAGATATCGCCGACTTGTGTATCTGGAATGCCGCGATCTTCGCGCAGGAAGGTCGTGCCCCAGCCGTTAAAGCATTGATAGGCAAGGAAGTTGAGGCCAGTCATCAGCGCGAGCAACATTGTCTGTTTGGCCACGCCGGGCTTGAACAGCTCAGCAATTGGGAGCGCTGATTTTGCCGTCGTCGGGCCGTCAATTGGCCCACCATAGGGGATTGTCTTGCGATCATCGGGCACAATGAAGAACGCAAAGAGCGCCAGCGCCACAGGCACAGCGCCCGCCCACAGCAGCACTGACCAATCGAGATTGGCGCGAAAAGCAGCAGCGGATAAAAAGCTGAGTGCGGCAACCGCTGCGTTATACACAGCGAAGACTACCCCGGCGATTTTCCCGCGCACCGCCTTGTCAAACAGTCCTGAATAAATGCCAACCGCAATTGGAAACATTGACCCAAGGAAAAAGCCAAGGCCAAGCCGCTGACCGATCAACAGCGTATAACTGCCCACCAGCAAGCCCGACAGCAGAAAGCCGCCATAGCCGATCATCGAGATAATCAGCGCATTGCGCCGCCCGATCTTATCGGCGACTTGACCCATTACCACCGCGCCAATGATCGCACCAATCGCCTGCAATGTATAAAGCGATCCCGATTGCGTCAGCGAGAGATTCAGGCTCTCCTTGATATAAGGCCGCAGGATATCGACCGTGTTCCATGACCATGCGTAGAAGAAATAGGCGACCAGCAAAAAGCAAAGTGCCGCAATCCGCCGCCCTTTTGAAATATCTTCGGCGCGGATCATGATGTTTCTCGATTGTGATTGGGGAGGAGGTCAATGCCAAACTGACCAAGTAGATTGATCATATCGATAAACACCCAATTCTCGACGAGCATCGCATCCTCGCGCCGCCAATAATCCATGATGCGCTGGGTGATGCGTTTTCCTGTCGCAGGAATGCCGATCCAACCGTCGCCAGTATGGGTTGCGTTGATGCTTGGCCAGCCGGTTGAGGCGACATAATGGCCTTCACCGATCCGGCATTTATGGTTGCCACCGATGCGATCTGGAAACGCCTTGAGAAACGGGCCTTGGTGCGCGCGTTCATAATCGGCATGGCCGCGCGCGCTGCCGATGCCGCCGGGGCCGTACCACCCGAATTGCGGTGTCCAGAAACGTCGCATCCCCATGCTGGCGAGCGATTGGCCATCATAGGACATGAGGCCAGCAATCATCGCCTCAACCAATTTGAGGCTTTTATCCGATTCCCCGGCGTTTTGGCCATCTAGCATGATCCCGTCATGCGTGGCGGGTGGTGGAGACCAGCTTTCGCCAAGTTGCGGTCGCAGCGGCCACGCGCCCGTCTCAATCATCAACCGCGTAAGATCAAGCAAGACATAGCTTTCAACCACTTGGTCGCCGACTATCCGGTCAAACCAGCCATAGCGAATAAAATGCGGCCGCCCGCTTGGTGCAAGTCCGTAAAGCGGATTTTCAAAATGGCCGACGAAGTTACCCGTCGTGGTGATCCAATCGCCATCCTTGAATGTGCCGCCCATCAAAATATCGGTGCGCCGCTCCAAATCGGGGAAAGCGTGGATCAATGGTGCCCAAAAACGTGAGAGGATCGCATCTGCGCCCGCGCAATGCTCCACAGGGGCACCTGCGTTGAAATTACAGTCCGCGCTGTACAGCCGCTGGGTGAGCGTTTCGAAGTGCGTCGCCAAATCGCGGCTTTCGTTGATCATCTGCCAATATGCGCGTTTACTCAGCGTCATGCGTCACCCCTTCTCCTATCATATTGACTTCGAATGCAATGAACGTAAACCACTAAATTATGGCACGCTTTTGGAAACGGGTTTTGGGGAATTTAATGCCTGAGCAAGCGCAGAGCAGAGCCGTCTGGACGGTCGCAGAATTGGCGGCGCGGCGGGTTGCCTATGCTGACCTTATTCCTTGCTATAACGCGTTTATTGATTGCCGCACACCGGGATCAGAGGCCAAGGAGAATTTCACGATCATTGGCCCCGGCGTGTCCGAAAATCCAAACCAGCATGTCCACATGACAGAACCGCACGGCTATAATATTGGCGGCGCACGCCAACCGCCGGGGTGCGTCAATTCGCAGCACAGCCATGACACCGCCGAGGTGTTTGTAGTGCACAGCGGTAAATGGCGGTTCGATCTGGGTGAACACGGCGATGATGCGCAGGTCGCGCTTTCCCCCGGCGATGTGATTTCAATCCCGACAAAAATGTTTAGGGGCTTTACAGCAACAGCACCACGCGAAGACGGCACTCCTGGCTTCCTTTGGGCGGTGCTTGGCCAAGACAATCCTGGCCGGGTGACGTGGGCACCAGGCGTATTTGAGATGGCGAAGGATTACGGGCTTATCCTGCTTGAAAACGGATCACTTGTGAATACAGCGGCGGGCGAGTCTGTGCCTGATGATATCGTCCCAATGAAGCCGACCTCGCGTCAAGAGGCTGAGGCGCTGATCCGGATGACGGCGGCGCAAGCCGATGGCATCGTTTGGCGTGATCAGCCTGCCGACAGCACCAATGCTATACCCATTATCGGTGAAGAAGCGCCACTCAACTGGGATCATGGTTTCAAACTTGATCGGCTTGATATCGCACCCGGCGAGACCATCGACTGGGACAGCATGGGTGCCAAGGAAGTGCTGTTCATCCATCGCGGTGATGTTGGCGTTGAATGTGAGGACGGCTTTCTGAGCATGGCCGAAGGCGATACGATCAGCCTGCCGGCCAATCTGCCGCGCCTGCTTTTTTCCGAAGCCGGGGCCACCGCGTTTCTGGTTCACCAATGAACGCGATCCCTAATGTGGGCGGGCGTGATATCGCTGATATCCTGTCACCCCAAGGCGCAGCGCGGCAGCATATTCCCGGCTTTGATCCCGAATATGCCGACATTGTTGATTATATCCTGCGCTGCACGCACCGCATCTGGGAACAGAAGGATGTTGGCCTGATCGCGACGCACTATGGCCCGGCGATCACTGTCCATATGATGACGGGGCCGATTTACGGCATGGGCGATGTAATTGCGGGAACCGCGCGCACGCTCTCGGCCTTCCCGGATCGGACGCTGACGGGTGAGGCGGTGATTTGGTCTGATGAAGGGAGCGGCGCTTACCTCTCCTCGCACCGGATCACCTCAACCGCGACTAATCTCGGCACATCCGAACTTGGCCCCGCGACGGGCAAGCGGATCACCTTCACCACTATTGCTGATTGTCTGTGCAAGGAAAACCTCATTATCGAGGAATGGCTCGTGCGCGATTATAGCCACATGGCGCTGCAACTTGGATTTCATCCACGCACTGTTGCTCGGGCTCATGCGGCAACAGACAAAGCCAAGGGCGCGCGCGCAGAATGGCGATCCGCAGCCATTGGGCGGATAATGGATGCGCCGCTGACCGCGTTCACCAACCGCGCCATGCCAAACCCGCAGAGCGATCCTCATGCCTTTGCCCACGCCTTCTTTGACCAGATCATTGCGCACCGCCGCTTTGGTCGCGTGCGTGAGGTCTATTCGCCAACGGCGCTCTGGGCCGGGCCGGGGGGCAGGCGGCTGTTTGGTTGGGGAGAGATTACAGGTTGTTTCACTGCGCTCATCGGCAGTTTTGGCAATGCCCGCATCCATATCCAGCATGTCGCCGCAGTGGGTGATATGATCGCCGTGCGCTGGGAACTGACAGGCACACATGACGGCGGCGCGCTTTACGGTGCGGCAACGGGTGAGCCGATCTATATCCTCGCGGTAACGCATTGGCGGATTGCGGACGATGTTATCGTTGATGAGGTAACAATCTTCGATGAAGTCGCCCTGATGCGGCAGATGGAGGGCGGGCTGTGAGTGCGCTTGCTGACCTCGAAACCGCGCTGCGCCGTGACCGAAATTTGGCCGCGCTTGCTGACAGTCATGTTCACCGTGCCACCCGCGAGGATAGCTTGTATCTCATCAAGGGCCGCGACGCGATCACCGCCGCGTGGGTGAATGAGGACGCGAGCGATATCAGCATTACTGCCGATTTGGCAGCTATGATCGCTTACAAAGTGAGAGGCTGGCACGGCCATCGCTGGGTCTGGCGCGAAGAGGGGCGTATCTTGCGTGAGGTGGTAATCGAGGATCGTAGCGAAACGAAGACGGCTCCCCCCGCGCACCCGCCCTTGGGTGAACTGCGCAGCGGCGAAGGTCAGTTTAGTGCTGGCGAGCGCGCCATCCTCCCGCCCGGTTTTCCCGAGGCGGCGCGCGACATCGCCAACTGGCTTCACCAAGCATGGAATGGCCGCGCCTTTAATCTTTATGACCGGGTTTGGCTCCCCGCGCTTATCCGCCTGCTTCCCGATGCGACCTTCACTTTCGAACATGCTATATTGGGCGAACGCCAAACCGCCATCCTCTGGCGCGTGATGGGCCACCACGTGGGCGGACAGCGAGTGCGGCTGATCGGCAGCAGTGTGTTTACCGGAGACGCCGATGAAACGGTGATCGATCACGCGGCGATGGCGGCGCAGTTGGGTAGGGCGGTGATTGATTATGCGGGTTCATAAGCGGACATCAGGCTATGCGATTTAGGAAGCCAAGAAGCGCGCCAGTGATGATGCGTCAATTGCGCAATGACCACCATAGAGTGGATGCCATTCAACTGAAACACGGCGCTGCGCGGCCTTTTCTACGAGAATTTGCGAACCCTCGAAGTTACCATGTGCGTCATACAAACCGTTTGAAAGATATAGTGCAGGATATTGCCCACTTGCGCTCTTTATGAGTTCAAGAGGGGAAACGCGCTTCCACTCGCCTTCATCGGCAACATATTTTTTAGCCATCAGCCATATTCCGAAACCGATTTTCGGATCGGCACCTGTTCGTTCGAGCGTCCCTTTCATAGCTGATAAGGAAGCAAAGGGTGATGTGTCGTAAACTCCCGGACAGAGGGACGCAATTTTGGCGAAACTCTGCGGATAGGTAAGACCAGCGATAAGAACATTGAGGCCACCCATTGACTCGCCCAATAGCAACCGTCGCTTTGGGTTGCCGATTTTCTTTTCAATCTCGGGCAGCTTGGCCATGAATTGCTCCAGCAACCCGCTATCCTCTTTCTTGCCCTTAGGAACTAACAACCAAGTCGGGCCATATGAGATGACGACCACCGTGGGCGGCAGGATCTTAGTCTGTTGCCAACTGGCTTGTACCATTGAGGTCCAATAAGTGTCGTCATTCCAAATTTGCTCATCAAGGTTGCGGCCATGCAGATGGTAGACAACGTCGCCATTCGCGCCTGATTTCGCGCGATAAATGCAGTATTTCAAACTCCCAGAAGAATGGCAGCTCTTACTCGCTGGAATGAAAGAAACCTTCTGATTGCCTTGCGGGGCCGTGATCTGTGTCCAGGCATAATAGCCTGCGACGATCAGGAGAGTCAGAATAAGCCATTTTCGATACGATTTGCGTAAGAATGGCTTTTCCATTTTGTCGTCCGTCTGATAAATCGCAAGTAAAGCAATAACGGCGCTTAGGGCGTTTCAAATTTGAAAACAACGACCGAAAACGCGTCAAAAGCTGACAAAGCAAGTCTCATAATCGCCAGTCGCGCACGACCTCTGTCACTGATCGCATATTTTTTGCTGAGAAACGTAAATCACCTCTGCCCATCATGTGTGCTCTCACACCTCTTCAAACGACCGAGCTTCACGGCTCTGCCAAATCCTCAAAATCAGGATATTCTCACCCACGATTTCATAGTGCATCACATAGTCGTTGATCGACAGTTTGCGGACTTCCTTGGACGCAAAGCTTTCGACTCGTTGGCCAACACGTGGAAAAATGATCAGTCGATTTGGCGCTGAGATGAGTGCCTGAGCCACCTTTGCCGCTGTCTCTGACGCAACGGGCGAGAGGAAATTTGAGAGCCTACCAACATCGCGAGACGCGCGATTAGTCCACCGGATAATCACGCTTCTGGCAAAGCCATCGGCGTGTCCGTGTCAAGGCTTGCAGCCCAAGCAATCATGTCTTCGTGCGGGATTAATCGCCCAGCGGCCACATCGTCAAAGGCCTCCTGAAGCATCCGTTGGCGCTCCTCGGCCATATCAACCCAGTCAGCCAAGGCCTGCTTAACAACCCAGCCGCGCGGACGATCTTCGAACGCCGCCATCGCATCGACGCGCGCGACCAATTCCTTTGGGATGTGTGCGGTGACGGTTTGTGTGGTCATTTGAGGCTCCTATAATCAGAAATAATCAAATAGATTATATCTGATCGCAGTTCAACAGCAATCCGCTAGAGTGTGATAGGGATCATGCAGCGATGGTGTCTGGATCGGCCTGAGCCAAGTGCGCGTTGATTTGCTCAAGCGTGAGCATTTCCAAATTATCAACGATCATCGCCGCGCCTGAAAAGTCTTGATCATCAGTCATTGCGCCCGGCGTTGCAATTACGGCAATGCCAGCGGCG
>JAYTMV010000370.1:0-8615 GCA_043728175.1 Sphingomonadales bacterium | reverse complement strand
GCTTGCGCGGCAGTACGGCATTAAGCTTTATCCGTTTTTCCTCAACGGGGTGACCGCCAATCGCGCGCTTCTGCTCAAGGATGGACTTCATCCGACAGGAAAGGGCGTAAGCGTTGTCGTGGCGGGGATATTGCCGCAGGTAAAGCGCGCGTTGGGCCGATAAGCGTGCGGTAACGATGTGGCTGTTTCTGCCGAACCTCTCATGCTAGTAGCAAATCGACTCTTATTTGCCGGAGAGAATTTCATGACCGACACCGCAGAATATACGCCCCCTAAAGTTTGGTCATGGGACAAGGAAAATGGTGGCAGGTTCGCCAATATCAACCGTCCGATTTCTGGCGCGACGTCGGAAAAAGACTTGCCCGTCGGGAAACATCCCTTGCAGCTTTATTCGCTCGCCACGCCTAACGGGGTGAAGGTGACGGTGATGCTTGAGGAGTTGTTGGCGCTTGGTCATAGTGGCGCTGAATATGACGCGTGGATTATCCGCATTCAGGAGGGCGATCAATTTGGCAGTGGCTTCGTTGCGGCCAATCCCAATAGCAAAATCCCAGCACTGATGGATCATAGCACGGCGACACCAACGCGCGTTTTTGAGTCGGGCGCGATCCTGCTGTATCTGGCCGAAAAGTTTGGTGCATTCCTGCCGACGGATCATGCAAAGCGCACTGAGTGCCTGTCTTGGCTATTTTGGCAAATGGGCAGCGCGCCCTATCTCGGCGGCGGGTTCGGCCATTTTTATGCGTATGCGCCGACCAAAATTGAATATTGCATTGACCGCTTTGCAATGGAGGTGAAGCGGCAGTTGGACGTGCTTGATAAGCATCTCGCGATCAACGAATATATGGCGGGTGACGAATATTCGATTGCCGATATGGCGATATGGCCTTGGTACGGCGCGGTTGTTGTCAATGCGGTTTATGATGCGGCGGAATTTCTTCAAACGCAGAGCTACACTCATGTGAACCGCTGGACGCAGCAAATCGCGGCGCGCGACGCGGTCAAGCGCGGGCGTATGGTCAATCGTGGCTGGGGCGAACCTTCATCGCAATTGCTCGAACGCCATGATGCGAGTGATTTTGAGACGATGACACAGGATAAAGTGGCCGTCGCGGATTGACGATGGAGCTTACGCTTAAAGACATTACTGCATCTGCGGCGCATTATGTCCACAGCGTCGGCGTCAACATGCAGGCGACGCTCTATCCGATGACTGCCGAGAGTTATCGAGCTTCGGTATTTCTCGACAATCGCATTGCGTTGCCTGCTGACGCGCCATCGGCACAGATTAATTTTATGGATTTATGTGGTCAGTTTCCCGCTGTTGCAGAAGCAGAAACGCGTTATCTTTTCCACATCAGCCATGTCGGATCGACGTTGCTGTCGCGGTTGCTTGGGTGTAAGCGCGAGGTGCTGTCACTGCGTGAGCCGTTGCTGCTGCGCTGGCTCTCGCTATTCAAAAATGATCTTGGCAAGCCCGAATGCCGGATTGATGTGCCGACTTATCAGGCGTTTCTGGAGGCTTCGCTTGGCCTGATATCCCGCCCGCTTGGCGTGGTTGATCAGGTAATCGTCAAGCCCACCAGCTTCACCAACAATATCGCGCAGGATATGCTCACGGTGCAGCCAAAGGCGCGGGCGATTGGCATTTACAGCCGCCTTGATGCGTTTGTTGCAACGATCCTAAAGGGAGGCAGCGGCTGGAATGATGTATTGGAGCTTGCGCCGACTAGGCTCAAGCGTTTGCACGACATGCTTGGGCTCGCGCCGTGGCAGCTATCCAAACTGAGTGCGGGAGAAATTGTCGCGATGAGCTGGCTCTGCGAAATGGCCACGTTGCAGCGGGTCGCCGAGGCAGTTGGCGATCGTTTCATGTGGCTTGATTTTGATGCTTATCTCGCAAAGCCTGACTTCAGTTTTGATGCAATGTGTCATAGTCTTCAGCTAAACTGGACTGAAGAGGATAGTGCAGCCTCCGAAATCAGCGGGCTGCGAAACCGATATTCAAAAGATAGCAGCATTAGCTTTGCAAGCGAGACACGGCACTCCCAAATCGCCGAAATATTGGGTAGGCAGGCTGTCGAGGTGAACCGTGCCCGCGCTTGGGTTGACGCCGCAATGAAAGCCCACCCTGAATTTGGTGCGCTGGCGATGCTGCTTTAGCCCTCTTGAACCCAGCCCGTACCTCGCCTAACCAGCCGTTATGACCAGCACTAACGATATCCGCCGTTCCTTCCTTGATTATTTTGAAAGCGCAGGGCACGCCCGCGTCGCGGCGGCGCCGCTTGTGCCGCAGAATGATCCGACTTTGATGTTCGTTAACGCGGGCATGGTGCCGTTCAAAAATGTGTTCACTGGCCTTGAAAAGCGGCCCTATGTCACTGCGGCCTCAAGTCAGAAATGTGTGCGCGCAGGCGGCAAGCATAATGATCTCGATAATGTCGGTTACACCGCACGGCATCATACTTTTTTTGAAATGCTCGGCAATTTTTCGTTTGGTGATTATTTTAAGGAGCAGGCGATTGTCCATGCGTGGACTTTGCTCACCAAGGAGTGGGGGCTTGATCCCGCGCGGCTGACAACGACGGTTTATCACACCGATGATGAGGCGTTTGATCTTTGGAAGAAAGTCGCTGGCCTGCCTGAGCATCGGATCATCCGCATCCCGACCTCGGATAACTTCTGGTCAATGGGCGATACCGGGCCGTGCGGGCCGTGCAGCGAGATTTTCTATGATCACGGCGATCATATTCCCGGTGGGCCGCCGGGATCACCCGATGAAGACGGTGACCGTTTTGTCGAGATTTGGAACCTTGTTTTCATGCAATATGATCAGGTTGTGGGCGGCGAACGTGTCGCGCTGCCGCGCCCGAGCATTGATACGGGCATGGGGCTTGAGCGGATTGCTGCAGTCATGCAGGGCGTCCACAATAATTATGATACCGATACGTTCCGCGCGCTGATCGCCGAAAGTGCTGACTTGACTAAATCCGATCCAGCGGGTGAGATGGCGGCATCGCACCGGGTGATTGCCGATCATCTGCGCGCGAGTGGATTTCTGGTGGCTGACGGTGTGCTGCCAGCCAATGAAGGGCGCGGCTATGTGCTGCGCCGGATCATGCGCCGCGCGATGCGTCATGCCCATTTGCTTGGCGCAAAAGATCCCTTGATGCACCGTTTGGTGCCTGCGCTCGTTGCCGAAATGGGCGGAGCCTATCCTGAGCTTGTTCGCGCACAGCCGCTACTTGAGGCGACTTTGCAGCAAGAGGAAACACGGTTTCGTAAGACGCTCGCCAATGGCCTTCGTTTGCTTGATGAGGCCACCGCGACAATGGTTCCCGGTGCGACGCTGCCCGGTGAGACGGCGTTCAAGCTCTATGACACATATGGCTTCCCTTATGATTTGACTGAGGATGCGCTGCGCGGCCAAGGGTTTAGCGTTGATCGCACTGGATTTGATACTGCGATGGCCGGGCAGAAAGCCGCCGCGCGCGCAGCATGGAAAGGTTCGGGCGAACAAGCATCGGGCGAAATCTGGTTCGATATTGCCGATGAGTTTGGCGGGACTGAGTTCACAGGTTATTCCGCGACCGAGGGCGAGGGGCAGGTTGTCGCGCTGGTTAAGGACGGCAAACGCGTTGAAAGCGCCACTGCGGGCGATAGCGTGACCATACTCACCAACCAAACGCCGTTTTACGGCGAAAGTGGTGGGCAGGCTGGAGATGCTGGAATTATTAGTGATCTCAGTGGTTTGAACGTTATTATTGAGGATGTTTCGAAGCCACTCGGCCGCCTCCATACGCACCAGGCGCGGGTGCAGGCGGGGACGATCGCGGTTGGCCAAGATGTCCATCTTTCAGTTGATGCTGATCGTCGGGATCGCATTCGTGCCAATCATTCGGCGACGCACCTTGTTCATGCGGCGCTGCGCAACCGGCTTGGCGGGCATGTTACGCAGAAGGGGAGCCTTGTTGCGGCTGACCGTTTCCGCTTTGATTTCTCGCAACTTACAGCGCTAACGCCTGATGATATTGCGGCGGTTGAAGCGGATGTGAATGCGCAGATCCGTGGTAACGCCGCTGTGTCTACCCGGCTGATGACACCAGAAGATGCGATTGCAGCCGGGGCGATGGCGCTATTCGGCGAAAAATACGGTGATGAAGTCCGTGTACTGAGCATGGGCA
This sequence comes from Sphingomonadales bacterium, assembly GCA_043728175.1. GTDB lineage: Bacteria > Pseudomonadota > Alphaproteobacteria > Sphingomonadales > Sphingomonadaceae > Aquisediminimonas. Next base: position 4,431 of record JAYTMV010000370.1, on the reverse strand, counting down.
CCGACGCATATTCGGTCGAGCTTTGCGGCGGTACCCATGTCTCGGCAACGGGCGATATCGCGCTGTTTAAGATCATCAGTGAAAGCGCCGTTGCAAGCGGGATTCGCCGGATGGAGGCGCTGACGGGTGAGGCTGCGCGATTGTGGCTGAGTGAACGTGATGAGATGATCAAGAGCATTGCGGCGAGCTTCAAAACCAAAGTTGAAGATGTGCCCGCCCGAATTGCGACTTTAATTGATGAGCGCAAGCGGCTTGAACGTGAACTTGCCGAAGCCAAAAAGGCGCTGGCGATGGGTGGCGGCGGCGGAGCTGCGGCTGGGCCAGAAGACATTGGCGGCATCGCCTTTGTTGGCCAAATCCTTGACGGGCTTGATCCCAAAGAATTGCGCGGGTTGATCAGTGAAAAACAGGCAGAGTTAGGTGAAGGCGTTGTGGCCTATATCGCGGTGAATGACGGAAAAGCCTCGGTCGCGGTTGGTGTTACGCAAGCGTTGACGAGTAAAATGGACTCGGTTGCGCTTGTTCGGGTGGCGGTTGCGGCACTGGGCGGTCAGGGTGGCGGCGGGCGGCCCGATATGGCGCAAGGCGGTGGGCCGGATGCCAGCAAAGCTGCTGAAGCGCTTGATGCGATCCGCGCGGCTATTGCTGGTTAGCGGATTGGCCCCAGACGCGGGCTGTGCTCAAGCTGACCAGCGGTTTTGATTTCGGCGCGAAGTTCATCGCGCTTTTGGTGGATTGAGGCGATGACTGGCCCCATCGCGACGCCGAGATCAACCAATACTGCTTCGGAGAGTTGCAGCGAGCTTTCAAGCGTTTCGGGCACGGCGTCAGTCGCGCCAGCGCGGTAAAGTTCAGCGGCATGATCTGTATCGCGCGCGCGCGCGACGATGGTGAGATTGGGGAAACGCTTGCGCAGTGTCGCGGTCAGACGCACTGCCTGAACTGGATCATCCATCGTCATGACGACCGCGCTCGCGCTCGCGAGATCAAGCGCATCAAGTGTGGCCGCGCGCGCTGCGTCGCCAAAGCGCACAGGTCGTCCTTCGCGCCGTGCCATGGTGACATGATCAACATCAGCCTCAATTGCCACATAAGCGAGGCCGTGCGCCTCAAGCATGTCCGCAACTAGCCGTCCGACGCGACCAAAACCAATGAGGATAGTGCGCGGCTCACCTTCGGCGATGTCCAGCGGCGCGTCTTTATTCTGTTGCCATTCGATACGCCGCGCAAAATCATGGCCGACCCTTGCTAGAAGCGGTGTAATCGTGAGGCCAACTGCCGTCACCACCGTCCAAAATGCGGCTGTTTCGGGCGAAATGAGTTGCGCCGTAAGCGCACTCGCCAACACGATTAGCGTCGTTTCTGACGGGCTTGCCATCAGAACACCGGTTTCGGTTGCGACGCCGGTAGAAACCCCGCCCACGCGGAGCAGCAACGTTGTGACGAGCGCCTTGATTAGGATGATGCCAACGACTGCACCGATCACTTGCGGCCATTGCGCGGCGATCAAGTTGAGATCAAGGCTCATCCCGACGCTGATAAGGAACACCCCGAGCGCCAACCCCTTGAACGGGGCGGTCGTCACCTCAACTTCGGCGCGGTATTTGGTCTCGGCGATCAGCAGCCCTGCCACGAGCGCACCAACGATGGGGGAGAGACCCACAGCGGTTGTCGCAAGACTAGCGAGGATTACCGTCAACAGGCTGACTGAAAGGAACAGCTCAGGGCTTTTGGTGCGCGCGGCCTGCGCAAATAGCGGCGGTAGCAGCCACCGCCCGAGAATGAGCATCGCTGCCACTGTCGCGACGCCAATCGCGATGACCTTGGCAAATTCAGCGAACCCGCCCGTGGCCGCCGATGGCGCAATCGCACTCAACAGGAAGATGATCGGGACAAGCGCCAAATCTTCAAACAACAGCATCGCCAGCGCGAGTTTTCCGACCGGGCTGGTTGTTCCCGCAATCGGTAAAACCAGCGCGGTTGATGACAGCGTAAGCGCAAGACCAAGCCCTATCGCGGCTGTGGTTGTCTCACCAAATAACATTAGGGCAAGCGCGATGAGTCCACCCGCGCCAATCAGTTCAACCGCGCCAAAGCCGAACAATGGCCGACGCATCGCCCACAATCGCTTGAACGACAACTCAAGCCCGATTGAAAACAACAGCAGGATGATTCCGAGTTCGGCAAACGGGGCAATTGAGGACGGATCAGTAATCGTGACGTAATAAAGCCACGGGTAGCGCTCTACCAACGCCCCCAGCCCAAATGGCCCCACCAATATCCCAACGAGGATAAAGCCGATGACCGGCGTTATTCGAAAGCGCGCAAACGTCGGGATGACCAGCCCAGCCGCGCCAAGAATGACCAGCGAATCGCTAAATCCGGTAGAGGCGAGTTCGAGTGCCATTACCCATTATGCGAATCGCACGGCCATTGTCATTGACGATTAAGCAGCCATTGCCTTTTCGAGGTTGAGCCGCACAGCTTCAAAAAACTGTTCGGTGGTCATCCATGCCTGATCGGGGCCGATCAGAATCGCGAGATCCTTAGTCATGCCGCCGTCTTCAACCGTCTTGATGCAGCACCGCTCAAGCGTTTCGGCAAAACGGATCACATCGGGGGTGCCGTCAAACTTGCCCCGGAATTTGAGGCCGCCCGTCCATGCAAAGATAGATGCGATTGGGTTGGTCGAGGTCGCCTTGCCTGCCTCGTGCATCCGGAAATGGCGTGTAACCGTGCCGTGTGCGGCTTCCGCCTCAACCGTTTTGCCATCAGGCGAGAGTAGAACTGAGGTCATAAGCCCGAGCGAACCGAAGCCCTGCGCCACCTGATCCGACTGAACGTCACCATCATAGTTTTTACAGGCCCAGACGAACTTGCCTGACCATTTGAGCGCTGAGGCCACCATATCATCAATCAGACGGTGTTCGTAAACAATGCCAGCCGCCTTGAATTTGTCCTTGAATTCATTTTCGAACACTTCGGCGAACAAATCTTTGAATTGCCCATCATAGGCCTTGAGGATTGTATTCTTGGTCGAAAGATACAGCGGCCAACCGCGACCGAGCGCATAATTCATGCTCGCGCGGCCAAAATCACGAATCGAATCGTCGAGGTTATACATCGCCAAAGCGACGCCCGATGATGGGTAGTTGAACACTTCCTCGTCAATCACGGTGCCATCATCGCCTTCAAAAATGAGGCGAAGCTTGCCAGGGCCGGGAACGCGGAAATCGGTAGCGCGGTATTGATCACCAAAGGCATGACGACCAACGACGATCGGGTCTGTCCAGCCGGGAATAAGGCGCGGGACGTTCTTAATCACGATTGGCTCGCGGAAAACGACGCCGCCAAGGATGTTGCGGATCGTGCCGTTGGGCGATTTCCACATTTTCTTGAGGTTGAATTCCTTAACGCGGTCTTCATCGGGGGTGATCGTCGCACATTTGACGCCGACGCCGTATTTTTGGATCGCTTTGGCCGAATCGACGGTGATTTTATCAGCGGTTGCATCGCGCACTTCGACCGCGAGATCATAATAATCGAGATCAATATCAAGGTAGGGGAGGATCAGACGCTCTCGAATCCACTGCCAGATGATCCGGGTCATTTCGTCGCCGTCAATCTCGACAACTGGGGTTTTTACCTTGATCTTGGCCATGTTGGTCGCTTTCTCCCAGGGATAGTATGCACAGCCGTCTAAGCCGTGCTGCGCTGTCAATCAACCGCTGATAGCTTGTATCTGTCGCCTCGGCTCCCTACAACATAACTCATGTCTTCATCTGAAAATCTTCCAGCGCCGGTTGACGGCGTCAAATGGCACTTCCCTACCGTTCATCCCGAGGGCCGAAAATTCGGGATGATTGCAGGGGCGGTAACGCTTGTTCTGGCGCTGATGGCGTGGGAAACACTCGCTTGGCCAATGGCTGGCGTGACACTTTGGGTGCTGGCTTTCTTCCGCGATCCAGTGCGGACGGTGCCGCAGGGCGATGATTTGATCGTTGCGCCTGCCGACGGCATGGTCACGCTCATTCAAAATGTGATGCCGCCCAAGGAAATGGCTGGAATTGATGGGCTTGGCGAAGCACCAATGACCCGCGTTTCGATTTTCATGAGTGTGTTTGATGTGCATATCAACCGGACGCCGATCGCGGGCACGATCAAAAATGTCATCTATATCTCGGGCAAATTCCTCAATGCTGATCTTGATAAGGCGAGTGAGGATAATGAGCGGCAGCATATCTTGGTTGAACGCAGTGATGGTCTGAGGATCGGGTTCACGCAAATCGCGGGGCTTGTCGCGCGGCGAATTGTGCCATTTGTGAAGCCGGGGGATATGGTCGCGGCTGGGCAACGGATTGGCCTGATCCGTTTTGGCAGCCGGGTTGATGTATATCTGCCCGAAGGCACCGCGCCAAAAGTTGCGCTTGG
>JAYTMV010000369.1:0-2823 GCA_043728175.1 Sphingomonadales bacterium | reverse complement strand
GCGGTCGATATGACCGTCACCGTTGAAGCGGGGTGTAGCTGGAACGCGCTGTATGAGGCGCTCAAACCACTCGGCCTGCGCACCCCGCTTTGGGGCTCACTCTCGGGGATCAAAGCGAGCGTTGGCGGCGGGATGAGCCAAAACGGCCTATTCTGGGGCGCGCGGAACGGCACGATGGCGCATAGTGCGCTCGCGTATGACGTGGTGCTTGCTGACGGCAGCGTGGTGAGAACGGGCAGCGGCTTTGTTCGCCCGTTCGGCCCTGACCTCACCGGGCTGTTCGGCGCGGATGCAGGCGCGTTCGGGATCAAGGCGCATGTGACGCTGCCCTTGATGCGTGAGGCCGAAGCCTTTGCTTACGGCTCCTTCGCCTTCGATGCGCCGCCCCAATATTGCGCGGCGATGAGCGAGATTGCACGCTGTGGTCTAGCGTCAGAAAGCTTTGGCTTTGATCCCTTCCTCCAAGCGCAGCGAATGAAGCGTGACAGTCTGGTAAGCGATGCCAAGCAGTTGGTCGGCATGATGAAATCGCAAGGTGGCTTTTGGAAAGGCGTGAAGGAGGGCGCGAAGGTGGTCGCGGCGGGGCGATCCTTTCTTGATGATGCGCGTTTCTCGATCCACTTGATTTGCGAGGGGCGCAGTCAGGCCGCAGTTGATGAAGACATGCGCCGGATTGAGGCCATCGTCGCGGAGAGCGGCGGCACAAGGCTCGAAAATAGCATTCCCAAAATCCTGCGCGCCAATCCGTTCCCGCCGGTCAATTCAATGGTCGGGCCAGAGGGTGAGCGCTGGGTGCCCGTTCACGGCGTCGTCCGCCATTCAAAAGCGCTTGAGACAATCGAAGCGATCACCGCGCTGTTCGCGACACATGAGGCTGAGATGGAGCGGCTAAGCGTTGGTGCGGGCTATATGTTCCTCACAGTCGGCGCGACGGGCTTCCTGATTGAGCCGGTCTTTTACTGGCCCGATGCGCAGGGCGAAATTCACCGCCGTTCAGTTGAGCCAGCCCATTTCGCCAAGCTGACCCGTTTCCCCGCCAATCCGCCTGCACGTGCGCTGGTTGAGCTGCTCCGGCAGGAGGTGATCGCGATATTTGGGCGGATGGAGGCGATCCATTTCCAGCTTGGCCGGGCGTACCCGCTTAAAGAACGCAGCGATCCCAAGGCGTGGGCCTTGCTTGAGCGGGTGAAGGATGCGGTTGATCCGCGCCATCTGATGAACCCCGGAGCGCTAGGACTGTGACTTACGCCGCCGTCGCGATGCAGTTGACTGCGCAATCGGTTGAGCGCTGCGCCGACCGGGCCGAGGCGCGTGCGCAGATGCTCGCCATGATCGGTGTGCTTGGGCCAAAGATCAGGGCGTCGTCGATGTTTATCGCGCAATATGGTGGCGCACCGGTGCGGCTTGTTGTGCTACCTGAATATCTGCTCACCAGCTATCCGGGGCGGATTTCCATCCCCGATTTCGCGCATAAGGCTGCGCTTGATGTCGATGGCCCCGAATATACCGCACTTGGCACAATCGCTTCGGAGCAGAATATTTTCCTGAGCGGTAACGCTTATGAGGCCGATGCCCATTTTCCTGGCCTTTATTTCCAGACCAGCTTTGTGATTGCGCCGTCGGGTAGGGTGATCCTGCGTTACCGCCGCCTCAATTCGATGTTTGCGCCAACACCGCATGACGTGTGGGACAAATATCTTGATATTTACGGGATCGACGGTGTGTTCCCGGTCGCCAAGACTGAGATTGGTAATCTCGCCGCGCTTGCCTCAGAGGAAATTCTCTACCCCGAGATTGCCCGCGCGCTGGCCCTGCGCGGGGCGGAGATTTTGCTTCATAGTTCGTCGGAAATCGGATCGCCAATGGCAACGCCGAAGCTGATCGCGAAGCGCGCGCGGGCGTTTGAGAATATGGCTTATTTGGTTTCTGCCAATACCGCCGGGATCAGCGATACCGCGCTGCCGCTCGCTTCGGCTGACGGCAATTCTGTAGTGGTCGATTGGAAGGGCAATATCCTCGCGCAAAGCAATGCGGGCGAAACCTTCACTGCCTTTGCTGATATTGATCTGGCGGCGCTCCGTGCGGCGCGGCGCAAACCGGGGATGACCAATATGCTATCACGTCAAAGGAATGCCCTGTTCGCGTCCACCTATTCCACTGACAGCCACCAACACGCGAACAGCCTGATTGAAAATGGCATTGTCAAAACGCCTGATCGCGATCATTTCAAACGGGTGAGCGAAGCAACAATTGCGCGCCTCGCCAAGGATGGTTTGATATGAGCCTTGATGAAGTTCCACCACCTTACACTGAGGTGACGCGCCATGCGGTGTTCCCGGTGCCTAATCATGATGAGGCGGCGCGGTTCAATTTCCTCGCTAACTTTAACAAATTTATGGCGGCGGGGATTGGCGCTGGCAATGCGCTTGCCTATGAAAAGCGGGTGTTGCCCGCGTTCGTCAAGGCGCATGGCCGCGAACCCAAGGATCGCTTTGAAATCCGCCACGCGATGAACCGCGATCCGTGGCACCGCTATTGGTCAGCGCTCAAACGCAACTCAATGGAAATGCGCCAGCAAAATGGCCGCGCGATGGTGCTGCGCCAATTAGATGAGCTTGATGCCAAGACGCGCCAGTTTAACGAAGGTCGCGATACGCTGGTGCTCAACCCAGATGTGCAAGTGCCGCGTTATCAGGCGGCGATTGATATCCACTGTATGCCCGGTTCCTACCATGGCGAAGAGCGCCCCCACGATGTTTCAGCAGGCGCGAATTATGACTGCGGTATTTTCGCAACCACAGGCGGCGGGCTTGGCGCGCTGAA
>JAYTMV010000368.1:0-3085 GCA_043728175.1 Sphingomonadales bacterium | reverse complement strand
TGCAGCAGCGCTTTAAGCTGCTCCATCGCCGAAAATTCCGCCGCTCGTAGCCTAGCTTGTTCATCAAAGCCAGCACCAGTCCAATTTTCGGTCGATTTTAGCTGTTCTTCGAGCTGTGCAAGCTGATCCCTAATTTCGGTACTCTCCGCCAATTTTTCAATGACCTTGGCCAAATCAGTTTCGGCCTTGGCTGGTTCAGCGTCTGCATTCAGAAATGAAAAAGCTATACCGTTCGATTTGTTGAGCGCTTTCCAGACGGGGCCAAGGCCTTCATCGCGCACAATCTGAGCTAGAACATCGTTAGGGATAAAGCCACCGCTGCCTAGATCCGCCGCAAATAGCAATTCACGAAACTGGCGGAGTTCGCGGCTTTCGATCGTAATCCTACTAATTGCCTCCGCGTGACGAGCGACAATATGGCGATGGCGCATCAGTCCCGAAAATACTGCAGGGATGATCGTCGCTTGATCAATTCCAACAGTCGCAATTCGTGCCATTATCTTTCGACTGTTCTGTCCAACAAAGTCCTTCTCAGAATAGTATTTGCGTCCCGTTTTCTCACCCGGCGCAAAAAACTCCCGCAGCCGCTGGCTGAATACCGCGAGATACTGCGTGCGGACATCCTCATCACGGATCATCCGGGCATGATCGCGCAGCCGCTTACCAAAGCCAGCGCGCGCTTCAGGTGTGCCGAGCGGTTCGGCAAATTGTTCGGCATTCCACAGGAATTGGTCGAGAGGTTTTGCATCGGCTAGAAAACCGTCGAATGCCGCTTTGCCTTGCTTGCGGACAACATCATCGGGGTCAAGTTTGGCAGGCAGCGTCACGAATTGGAGCGATTTACCGGGTTCGAGATAGGGCAGGGCGCGGTTGATTGCGCGCAGCGCCGCCTTTTGCCCCGCGCTATCGCCATCAAAACAGATGATCGGGCAATCGGACACGCGCCATAGCCGCGCAATCTGATCCTCAGTGAGCGCAGTGCCAAGCGGAGCAACGCTTTCCTCATAACCCGCCTGCGCCAGCGCAATAACATCCATATAGCCTTCAACGACGATCACGCGCTCGCTCTTGCGCGCTGCCGCAGCGGCGCGGTCAAGATTGTAAAGCGTGCGGCCTTTGTCAAACAGCGGTGTGTCGGGGGAATTGAGATATTTCGGTTCGCCCGCGCCCAATATTCGTCCGCCAAAGGCAATCACCCGGCCACGCGGATCGCGGATCGGGATCATCAGGCGGCCACGGAACCTGTCGTAGGGTTCTTTCTCATCAACTGAGATCAGCAGGCCAGCCTCAATCAACGCCGCATCGCCGAATTTGGCAAGCGCAGTGCGGAGTTTGCCGCGCGAATCTGGGGCAAAACCCATTCCGAACGCTTTGATCGTCGCCGCGTTCAGCCCACGCTGCTCAAGATAGGCCCGCGCCTCTGCGCCCGCGATGCTGCCCAGTTGCTCGGTGAACCAGTCCGCCGCTGCCGTCATCACATCATAGAGCGAATTGGCGCGCTCAGCGCGCTCGGCAGCTCGTGGATCAGCGGCGGGAACCTCCATTCCAGCATTTGCAGCAAGTTCCTTGACCGCATCCATGAACGGCAAACCGCGCTGATCAGTCATCCAGCGGATGGCATCACCGTGGGCACCACAGCCGAAGCAATGATAGAAGCCCTTTTCATCATTGATCGTGAAGCTTGGCGACTTTTCATTATGGAACGGGCAGCACGCCTTAAATTCGCGGCCAGCCTTAGTGACCTTCACCGTCCGCCCGATCAGCGTAGACAGCGTCGTCCGCGCGCGCAGTTCATCAAGGAAGGTGGTGGTTAGGCTCATGGGGTAATGTCAAATGTTCCGCAAAACGGAACTTTAACAGACAAGGGCAATAGCGTAAAATTTGGCTGTTTTACGTGATTTATGCCAAAGCCGCCTTCACCAAACCACTCGCTTTGCTCATATCAAGCGCGCTTGCGTGGCGTTCTTTGAGGGTGGCCATGACCCGGCCCATATCCTTTACCCCGGTTGCGCCGAGTTCAGCCTTGATGGCTTCAATCAGGGCGGTGGTTTCAGCATCCGAAAGCTGCGCGGGCAGGAAGCGCTCAATCACCACAACCTCAGCCGCCTCATTCGCCGCCAGTTCAGCACGACCGCCTTTCTCAAACATCTCAATCGATTCGCGGCGCTGCTTGACCATTTTTTGCAAAACCTCGACCACGAGCGCATCATCATCGGAGACGGCTTTGCCCGTGCGCGCCTCAATATCGCGGTTCTTGATCGCCGAAATGATCAGCCGCGTGGTATCGCGTGTTTGCGTGTCGCCCGATTTCATGGCGGTAATCTGGGCGGCTTTAATGTCTTCGCGAATCATGGCGGTCTTTCAGGGCAATTGGGGAAACCTATTCTTTAGCGCCAAGATTTGCGATTTGATAGATTGACGCTGCGGCGGCGCTTCTCTAGCGAGTGTCGCTTAACGACATTGTTACAACCCCGATACGGAGCGACCAATTATGGCCGAAGCCAAAAACACGCCTGCGCCAAGCGGAGCCACCGGCGTCTTGGTTTTGGCGAGCGGTGAAGTCATCTGGGGCAGGGGCTTTGGCGCGCAGGGCGCAGCGGTTGGCGAGGTTTGCTTCAACACCGCGATGACGGGTTATCAAGAGGTGATGACTGATCCGAGCTATGCCGGGCAGGTCATCAATTTCACCTTCCCCCACATCGGCAATGTTGGCACCAATGATGAAGATGTGGAGGCAGTGGAGGCCCACGCGCTTGGTTGCATATCAGCCCAAGATGTGACCGCGCCCTCCAATTTCCGCTCCACGCTGCATTTTGATGTCTGGATGAAAGCGAATGGGCGGATTGGCGTGTCAGGCATTGATACCCGCGCGCTGACACGGATGATCCGCGAAAAAGGCGCGCCCAACGCGGTGATTGCGCACGCGTCGGACGGCGTGTTTGATGTGGGGGCGCTGTTGGCGCAGGCGCGCGGCTGGGCCGGGCTTGAGGGCATGGACTTGGCCAAAGCTGTGACGACGGGCAAGGAATATGGCTGGGATCGGGGGTTGTGGAAGCTGGGTGATGGTGTCTCGACTTCGCTCGAC
>JAYTMV010000367.1:0-3543 GCA_043728175.1 Sphingomonadales bacterium | reverse complement strand
GGGATACGACAAGTTTCAAGCCGTTCGCGGATATGGTGAATGAAGGTCGGCTCTTAGGAGGCTCACCAGAACAACTGAAAGTCCAAAATGGTGGCGGTTGAATACAAATCATTAACGCCTATCAACCCTTCAATGAAAATCCCGCGATTTTGGAATAATCCGCACATCGCGAGGATGGTTTGAGGTGCGCCCCTGATGGTGCAGATATTGGGAACGCTGAACTTCATCAGGGAGCGCAAGCGTCGGGTCTGGATCATGCGTTTGGGATAGCGTGTCAAGCGCTGCGCTGCGGTCATCAATACGCGTTGCCATAAGATGGATAACGCCTTCGGGGCTGCGCTGAAGCTCCCCCTCGACGAGCATCAGCCGTGAAGCAATAACCGCCCGGCGGTAACGTTCAAACAGCCTTGCCCAAATTACGACATTCGTAATCCCGGTTTCATCTTCAAGCGTGATGAAAATCGCATTGCCCTTCCCCGGCCGTTGGCGGACAAGAACGATGCCAGCCGTTTTGACCTGTGCGCCGTTTTTGGATGCAGCCGTCGCAGCACAACTTAGCACACCCTCAGCCTCAAAATCTGCGCGCAGGAACTGCATCGGGTGCGCTTTGAGTGAGAGTCGGATTGTCTGATAGTCTGCCGCAACATGCTCACCGAGTTGCATCTGTGGTAATTGAATATCGGGCTCAACGCCTAGCTCTCGTGCGCCCGCCGCCGCGAACAGCGGAAGTTCATCGCTTGGGGTGCGCCTGACTTCCCACGCGCCTTCGCGCCGATCAATGCCGAGTGAACGTAGCGCATCGGCATCGGCAAGCAAACGCAGCGCACGGAGTGGCAATTTTGCCTGACGTGCAACCGCCTCAATGCTGGTAAATGGTCGCGCTGCAACAACAGCCTTGGCCCAGCTTTCGCGAAATCCGTCAACCTGACGCAAGCCGAGGCGTAGTGCGTCCCGTTCTATCGCATTATCCCAGTTGCTGAAGTTCACATCGATCCCACGTACCTCGACACCGTGTTCGGCAGCGTCGCGGACAATCTGGGCAGGTGCATAAAAACCCATCGGCTGTGAATTGAGCAGGGCCGCCGCAAATACCGCTGGATAATGATGCTTGATCCAAGACGAGACCCATACCAGCCGCGCAAACGCAATCGCATGGCTTTCTGGAAAGCCGTAACTGCCAAACCCTTCAATCTGCTTGAAGCAGCGTTCGGCAAATTCGGCCTTATAGCCGCGCGCGACCATGCCGTTCACCAGCTTCTCACGAAACGCATCAATCGTTCCCAAATTACGGAATGTGGCCATTGCGCGGCGGAGCTGGTTTGATTCCGAAGGCGTAAAATCGGCCGCAACAATCGCTAGCTTCATCGCTTGTTCCTGAAACAGTGGCACACCCATTGTTTTGCCAAGAACATTACGTAACTCATTAGGATTATGTGGCAATTTTGGCGCTGGAAATTCCACCTTTTCTTTGCCCTGCCGCCGCCGCAGATAGGGATGCACCATGTCGCCTTGGATTGGGCCAGGCCGCACAATTGCGACTTGAATAGCGAGATCATAAAAGCAGCGCGGACGCAGGCGCGGTAGCATGTTGATTTGGGCTCTGCTTTCCACCTGAAATACGCCGATACTGTCGCCTGCGCAGAGCATATCCCAGACCGCATCATCACTGTCTGGAATCGAGTCGAGGGTGTGGCGCGTGCGATCAACCTGCAAAATCATATCAAACGCTTTCCTAATACAGGTCAGCATACCAAGTGCCAGTACATCAACCTTCATCAGGCCAAGCGCATCAATATCGTCCTTATCCCATTCGATGAAGGTGCGATCCTCCATCGCGGCGTTCTGAATGGGCACAATCCCATCGAGCCTTTCCTCGCTCAGCACAAATCCGCCGACATGCTGCGAAAGATGGCGCGGGAATTTGAGAATTTGCTGCACAAAATGGTTGAGGCGCGCAATCTCTGGATTGTCAGGATCAAAACCACTTTCGGTAAATCTTTTAGGCTCGATGCTGCTTGAATAGCTACCCCACACAGTTGAGGCGAGCCGCGACGTCATATCTTCACTCAGGCCAAGTGCTTTGCCAACTTCACGCACCGCGCTGCGGGGGCGGTAATGAATGACCGTCGCGACAATCCCGGCGCGCGCGCGACCGTAGCGCTCATAGACATATTGCATTACCTCCTCACGCCGTTCATGTTCAAAATCAACGTCGATGTCGGGTGGCTCTTTGCGTTCCTCAGAAATAAAGCGTGAAAAGAGCAGGCTATGCTTGGCTGGATCAACCGCCGTAATCCCAAGGACAAAACATACCGCAGAATTGGCAGCCGATCCGCGCCCCTGACAAAGAATGCCACGCCCTTGGGCAAATTGGACAATATCATGAACAGTCAGGAAATAGGCTGCATAATTCATCTTCGCAATGACACGAAACTCTTCATCCAAAAGCGCTTGTACCTTGGGTGGGATGCCATCGGGCCAGCGTATATTAGCTTTGCTGCGCACCAACGCTTCAAGCCAGCCTTGCGGCGTATAGCCGGGCGGTACAGGTTCATGCGGATATTCATAAGCAATCTGTGAAAGATCAAAACTCACGACTGAAAAGAGCTGCTGTGTCTGCAATATTGCATCTGGACAGTCGGCAAATAAGCGCGCCATTTCGACTGCAGGCTTAAGATGCCGCTCAGCATTAGCTTCGAGCAGGCGACCCGCCTTCTGGATCGTTGTTTTTTCGAGAATACAGGTCAGGATGTCATGTAGTGGACGCGCCTCTGACGTGGCATAAAGTGCATCATTAGTTGCGATCAGCGGGATTCCAGTTTGTGCTGAAAGCATCTGAAGGTAGGCGAGGTAACGCTTGTCGCGCCCACCCCGGTGCATCGTCGCGCCAATCCAGACATGGTTTGTTTTGGCTTCAAGCGCTTGCAGCACCCTTTCGTCGCTTGGCTTTCGAAGTGGGAGGAGGATAAGCGCCATCTCCGCACACCATTCCAGCAAATCAGCGAGAAAGAGGATACACTCGCCCTTTTTCCCGCGCAGATTGCCAATCGACAAAAGCTGCGTCTGTTTACCCCATGCAGCGCGTGTTGTTGGATAAGCAATGATATCAGGCGTCGTATCAGCAAACACTAGTCGCGCGCCCATGATCAGTTTGAAATCCAGCCCACGCCCCTCTTCGCGCGCCGCCTTGAGTGCACTCCACGCCCGAACAACCCCGGCGACTGAGTTGCGGTCAGCAATGCCAATACCGCTATGGCCAAGCACAATTGCTGCTTCGACCATTTCGCCAGGATGCGATGCCCCGCGCAAAAACGAGAAATTGGTCGCAGCAATCGGCTCAGCATAGGTCATGCGAACAGCCCGTGGAGATACCAGTTGGGATTCTCTTTTTCGCTGCCATAAAGGCCGTGGCGAAAAACCCAGAAACGGCGCCCATATGTGTCCTCGACGCGGTAATAATCACGCGTGAGGCCAGTCATACTCCGCCGTTTCCACCACTCCGCCGCTATACGCTCCGGGCCTTCATAGCGCGTAACGTCATGC
>JAYTMV010000366.1:0-13536 GCA_043728175.1 Sphingomonadales bacterium | reverse complement strand
GGGATACGACAAGTTTCAAGCCGTTCGCGGATATGGTGAATGAAGGTCGGCTCTTAGGAGGCTCACCAGAACAACTGAAAGTCCAAAATGGTGGCGGTTTCAGCCGCAAAATGGATGGGCGGGATAAATGTCCACGTTCGACCAAATTTCCGACGAAACCCGCATTAAACGGTGGCAAATGCTGCGCGGTAGGGCTGACGCCACTCTTTGGCACTACGCATGGTATATTGTGATGCTGCCAATACGGCACGAACTTTGATGATGATACTGGCCGGAAAATATGATTAACAGGCTAACGCTGGGGTGTATTACCTTGTAAAAGCACCGAATTACGCCTAGTCACCATTTAGGGATTTTGAACTGCAAACGCGAGGCACACCCTAATGCAACCATCTGAAAAATCCTCCGCCGAGGCCCGTTATGTAGCACCCAGAGCCGCCGAGCCAAGCTTTACCGCCGATGGCTTTCTTGCGCTGCACGCAACGTTATTTGAGTCATCAGCGGGGATTGTCGGACAAATTCGTCATACAGCGCTTAGTTGGAATGAACGTCATTTTGCGCATGTGCCCATGATTATATCCTCGCTAGAACAGCACTTCGCGAATCTCGTCAAAGTTGGTGACCTTAAGGCGTTGTCACGCGATGCTTTCTTTGATAGGCTTGCCTACCATGTCAGTGAACTCCACGCGATTTCCCCGTTTCGCGTGGGCAATCGGCGCACGTTAGCACGCCACGCTGAGCAACTTGCCCACGCGGTTGGCTACGCTGTTCAGACGAGTGGTCACAGCAAAAATATCTGGGACGAAGTATTAACGCTTAGTTTTGTTCATAAAGATCACCGGGGTATTGCTAATTTGCTCAAAGGCGTTGCAATCCCTGTTGATTTCTTCCCCGATAGCATAATCGGAACCAGCGGCTTACCGCAATTGCCAGATCGGGACGCGTCGCTAGGTCGGGACGCGTTGCTAGCGCGGCGTTATCAGCGCCCAATTGCCCGTGCCAAGCGAGAGGTTGAGGATTATTTGCCGGAAGCCCAAGATCAGGCGATGGCGGCGGTGATTAAATTAACAAATGACGCAGCATCATCTCGTTCACAGCTTACGCCTGCATTGCAAGTGCTTGCCTATTTGCGTCACCCCAATGGGCCAATTTTTCAAGCGGCAATGCTTGATGCAATCAATTTTGGAGCCATCACGCCAGCCATAAGCGCCGAAGATAGCGCGCTTGAACGGGTACGCGAAATTGGCACCGCAATTAGTGTTGGGATCGCTCAACAAACGCGCGGCTCTCTCGAGTTTTTGATCGAAACCGTCCGCGTTCCCGAATACGGCGTGCGCGGATCGCCGCATCAGGATCGGCTTGCGGCGCAGTTTCTTAGCAACACCGCCGAACAAAACCACGCTGACCCGCGTCTCGCTGCCTGTCAGCGCGCAGTTGACGACATCAGCGCCAAAGCAAAACGCAACCGCACAAGCAACCCCAAACGCGTCGCTGCAAAAATCGATCAAACCCGCCGCGAAATAGCCGCTCGGATCCGCAGCGGCGATATGATGGTGGCGGATGTGCGGACAGACTCGAATGCGCGCTTCGCGAGTGTCGGTTGAGATAACTGCCAATGCGTTAAGAGCATCGTCATCGCAACACCCGAGGGCGTTCAAGCAGTGATAGGACATCAGTGCCAGTGATAAACGTAAAAGCGACAGGGTGGGGGTAATGCCCTGTCGTTTACATTGTTAGTTAGTTGCGACCACCATTATTGCCGCCCCCGGTCAGCCAATCCCACCAACTACGGGCGGGAGCATTTTTTTTGTTTGATTTATGCGACATTGATCAACCTTTCATATTGCGGACAGGAACGTCCTGCCGCGCTTAGAAGGCTAGTCATCGCGAATTTGATTGACAATGATTGGGCGAATGCGGCTGTGCCGCGTGACTACGGTGTAACCCACTTTCCAAAATAGCAGAACCTCATTGAACTGCCTGCAATGTTACAAATTCTGAGAATTCTGCACGATCAATGGCAACCGCTCTCCGCTCACCAAAGGGGCAATTGAGATCATCATTGACGCCAACCGATATCCCGATTCGTTGAAATCCATGCGGGCCAACAAAGTCTTGCGTGAATAACGCGTGGAGCTGCCCCGGCATTGGATCAACGTCTATCCCGGAGTCTGGCGGAATCAGAAAGACGAATATTCCATCATCGCCTTGGTGGATTAAACAATCGGGCGCGATCACATTGATTCGCGCCACAATCGCGCGGAGTAAAACTCTCTGTTCGTCACGCGAGCGGCTTCCAATGAATTGGCCATAGCGCTCAATCTTGATCGCGACCACGATGCAGTTTTGATAACCTTTGACGAAGTTAAGATGCGACAGATTGGGCAGCCCAGTCAGATCATTCGTTGTCATTGCGGCAATCACTTTGCTACGAGCTGACTCGCGAATACCTATGATGCCAAGTGCTAAAAGGGCTGGCACCATTTCCACATGGAGACGAAGATGGTCACCAATCAACATCAGCAACAGCAAAATTCCGGTGCCTCCGATCAGTATCAACGCCCGATATTTCCGCTGATTATTTAGAATGCAGACAATACCGATAATAGCGCAAATTAGGAGCGGCAGGATATATCCAAGTTCACGGGCAATGCCTGCTTTTATAGTTTCGGCAGCAATGACTGCTGAATATATTCCAGATGCCCTACCTTGTCCCAATACTGAAAACTTGAATGCTGATGTATCAGACATTACACCGATTACGACGTTCTTGCCATAAATTTTGGATTTTATACCCTTGCCAAGTATAATATCAGCGGCAGAAATCGTCGGGATTGATTTGTAATCAATGGCATAGTTTGGACGAAACGGATTTAGCTGTGTTTCAAAGCCAGCGATAACTGCTGACAGCGACGGATATGATCTGTTACCAATAAAGCTTGTACCAAAATCTTTTTCAATATGCCCAAACATTCCATAATTGACCCAGATATGGCTTTGTTTGGTTTTGTTACGAAACAACGGGGTGGGCAACACCGCGTCAAATGTTCCTGTCGTTAGACTCATTTCCTGACCGACTGCCAGCCAAACATTACCCCCTGAACGACCAAAAGCAGCAGCGAGTAGTTCATCATCAACCGGATTTGATGCGTCGGCCATGATTCGATCATATATAATTCGCTTCGCTCCCATCTCGCGGAGTCGATCAACTAATTGCGCATCATAACGGCGCTTCCATGGCATCCCGCCAAACAGCTTTGCGCTTCGTTCATCTTTGGCGATCACGACAATATCGCCGCTCGCCGCCGTGCGTCGCATGGCATCACGACCGATCTGCAACCCAATTTCAAGCGGCTTGCCAAAATCAGTTATTCCAACCAGCAATGCAATCAGCATCGTAATGATCAGCCCGACCGCCCCACTGCGCTGAACCTTGTAATGCGTAGCGGCCAGCGCTTCGCGTACGTCAACCTGATCTTTCGCGAGTTCGCGCCTTTGCTGAACCGCAAACACCACCCGAGCAATCGCCCCACTTAGCGACCAGCGTGGCGGGACGGGGCGAAATGGTTCAGGCCGAAATAGGAACTTATCGGGCGATCCAGTCTTAATGATCGCTTCAACCAATCCGTCGCGCGCATCCTCATCCATCCGCCAGCGCAATTGGCCATCCATTCGCGCGACCGCCTGTTCGGCCATCATCCGCGCGCGTGTATCCCCTGTGTCATTATCATTCATCACGACGATCTTCTCGTTTTTTGCGACGATACCGATTTACACGGCACTTAGTAACAAGATATGACTCATATTGGTTTACAGAACCTACTTTGTCCACAATGAAATCCATTGCAATTTTTGCAGAGATTTTGTTGGTCTCATCTTTTCCCCCTTGTTGCGACCGAGTCCAATTTTGAATGCTATTGCACGCCGCGAAGCGACATAATTTGGTGCGATTATCGGATGGCCGGCAGGGAATCTCCACTTTATGAGATATCCATCCGGCATCAGTCCGCAGAATTTTATCTTATATCGCCTGAGTATTTTGAGCAGCATAGAGACTGTTTGGAGATTGACGCGAATTGGTGTGGCAGGCTGTTGTTTGGCAATTTCGACTGGTTTCTGCCCGTCAAATCCTTATGGCGCCGTGTTTTTTGCAATACGCTTAGCGACATCGGATACGGCAAATTTATTATTGCAAACATATCCCTAAAAATGGCGATATTTTGCTAATCAGGCCAATAAATACGCCGAAAACAATCTCTGCAAATAATGCTTAGGTGTTTCAATTGATGATTTTGAACGAAATCTCACCAATTCGGATCAAGTTTACTAAATCTTAGCTGTCCTACCGGTACCACTTTTTTTCTTGATCCATCGCCAGAGGGAATCTGGCTTGGTCGCAGATGGTTTAGGGTGGGGCAGCTATCGTGTTTGGTATGCGTAGTGTATCTTTACTATTATGTAGTGTTGCGCTTGCGCCAGCGGCCTTTGCGCAGTCGGTTCCGGGTCAGGTCAACCGCGATGCTGAGCGGCTTCAAGAAATTGAACGCGAACGCCAGCGCGAACGCGCCGAGCAGTTCCGCAATTCGCAAACTGCTGCGCCGCAAGCGACACAGATAACGCCCGAGACTGAGCTTGCCGCTGACGCTGGTGGCTGCGCCGCCGTCCGTAGCGTTTCCATCAAAAATATGACCCGCTATGCGCAGGGCGATTTTGCCACTGATCTTGTCAAGCTGACCGGCGATTGTGTGTCGATCGCTGACATCAACGCCGTCCTACGCACGATCACCAACCGCTATATCGCAGATGGCTATGTTACATCACGCGCGGTCATCGGCCCGCAAGATTTGAAAAGCGGCGTGCTTGAGATCATCGTGATTGAAGGCCAGCTTGAGGGCATCAGCAGCGAAGGCGTGGGCACTAAGCGCAAATACCGCAAGGGCGAACTCGCCGCTGCTTTCCCCGGCACCAAAGGGCGCCAGCTTAACCTGCGCGATTTGGAACAGGGTGTTGATCAGCTTGCCCGGCTTGGCAGCGCTGAGCCTGATATTGATATTACTCCCGCAGAGCTTCCGGGTGCCAGCTCTCTGCTCGTGCGGCGCAAACGCGTGGATACCCCCTTGCGCGCAAGCTATGCAGTCAACAATGATGGCTCTGCCAACACAGGCCGCATTCAATCAACAGCCTCGCTTGATATTGATAGCCCGCTGGGGATCGCTGATTTCTGGTCGCTTTATTATTCACGCGATCTTGAGAACAAAGATGGTCGCGGCAGCGAAGGCTACGGTGCGTTTGTTTCGGTTCCTTACGGCTATACCACGCTGACGCTGTCGGGTGGACGCTATAGCTTTGACTCGATCCTTCAGGGCGTGGATCAGGCCTTTGCCAATACCGGCGTTTCAACCAACGGTTCGGCCACGCTTGATCATCTGCTGTTCCGCGATGCCAAGACTAAGCTGTCTGTCTCGGCTGGCGTTTCGCTGCTTGATACGGTCAACCGCATTCAGGGGATTAAGCTGCGGACGAGTTCGTACCGCTTGGTTTCTGGCGCGATCAATTTTCGCGCGCAACGCCGGATTGGGGCTGGGCTTGCCACCGCTGATTTTGGTTTCACGCGCGGGCTTGATATCTTTGGGGCCAATGCAGTTGATACCGGCCCTGGCGGCGCACAGTTAGTGTTCCGTAAGCTTGAGGCAAGCCTCGGTTTTCAAACGCGCACCAAAGTGTTCAGCGTTCCGGTAAATTATAGTGGCGTGGTGCGCGGGGCCACCGCGCTTGATTCGGTGTTCCCCGGCGAACGGTTCAGCCTTGGCGGCGGTTCAACCGTGCGCGGGTTCCGCGATGACGGGATTAGCGGGCGCAGCGGCATCTTCACGCGCCAGCAGATCGGCTTTCCGCTTTTCAGCTTTTTTGGTGACAAGACCGCTGGCACGCAGACCAGTTTCTCAGGCCTGATCGGCTATGACGCAGGTTGCATTGCGCCGCGCAAAGGCGACGCGTTTGAACGCGGTTTTCTACAGAGTTCAACAATTGGCCTGCGCGTGAACAACAAGCGCGTGGCGGGGGAGTTCACCCTCTCCGCCCCGTGGTCGGCACCCGAAACGGTGCAGCGCCAGTCGCTCGAATTTTCCGCCTCGCTGAGGCTCTCATTATAATGACCAAGGAATAGCTCATGAAGCGGATGACATCAGGCACGGCGATTGCGCTTGTATTTGCAGTTGCGGCGACGACGCAGAGCTGGACGGGTGCCCGTGGTCAGGGTGTGCCGGTTTCAAATGCGCCGCCGGTGGTGGCAACGAACGCGAACACGCGGATTGATGTCACCCAAGGCGGTACCCCGATTGTTAACATTGCGACCCCGCGTGCGGACGGGACGTCATACAATGTATTTTCCAAGCTCAATGTCGGCAAAGAAGGGCTGATTTTTAACAACAGCAAAGAGATTGGGAAGTCGCAGATTGGCGGTCAGATACTTGCCAACAGCCGCCTTAAAAACAGCGGCGAAGCCAGCCTGATTTTGAACGAAGTCACGGGCGGTACGCGTTCTGATTTGCGCGGGGCTTTGGAAGTATTTGGCGGTCGCGCGTCGCTTGTGATTGCCAACCCGTCGGGGATTACCTGCGATGGCTGCGGCTTTATCAACGTTTCGCGCGCAGCGCTTTCAACGGGCAAGATCACCTTTGGGGCTGCGGGAGAGTTTACCGGCTTTGCGGTTGACGGCGGCGACGTGCGGATTGAGGGGCAGGGGTTGCTTGGCGGCAATGTTGATTTCTTTGATATTGTTACCGGCTCAGCGATCATCAACGCCAACTTGTTCGCGCGCGATCTGGTGATTTCGGGCGGAAACGCTGATTTTGATTATGCCAGCCGCACGGCCACTGCGCGCGGCACCGGCAATGACCGCTTGGCGATCGATTCGAGCTTGCTCGGCGGCATGTATGCCAACCGCATTCGCCTGATCGGCACGGGCAAGGGCGTTGGAATTAACCTCCAAGGGCTGGTCAACGCACGTGAAGGGCCACTCGCGATCAGCGCTGACGGTGCGATTACAGTCAAGAGTGCAGCTTCGGCGTCAGACGTTAGCATCGCCTCAAAAGCGAACGTCAACATTGATGAACGTGTTTACGGCGGCGGCGCGACCCGCATTGATGCCGCTGGCAATATCGTGCTGGCTGGCGATTTTGTTGGCGCGGCGAACGCGGTGTCGCTCAAGAGTGGGGCTGATATTCGGCTTGGCGGGGCGGGGCTTTATGCCGGTCTCTCAAGCGCAGGCCGATTTGATCAAGCAGGCACGCTGACGATCAGGGCTGCGGGCAGCGTAGAGGCAAGCGGCGTGCGCGCCATTGCGAGCGAGGGGATCAACCTTAGCGCGAACAGCGCGACTCTCGCCAAATACAGTTCATTTTCAGCGCAGGGCATCAGTCTTAAAATCAGTAAGAGCTTGGTTTCCGACGCCAGCATCGAAGCGACGGACGACCTTAGCCTTTCAGGCGATACACTTCAGCTTGGCGGTGATCTTATCGCCAATGGCAGCCTTGCAATTGACGGGCGTAGTGTCGCGCTGTCAGGCCGCACGATTGGTCTGGCTGATTTGCGCGTGGCAGCACGCGAGGCGCTCAACATCGGCGCAGACGGCGATCTCCAATCAGGCGGCACAGCCCAGCTTTCCAGTGCGAGCGTAAATAACGCAGGGCGTGTGCTTGGCATGGGCGGCGCGCGCGTTGAAGCCACAGATGCGCTTACCAACAGTGGTGCGATCCTTTCGGGCGGCGATGCGACACTCACCAGCGGCGGCGACGCGAGCCTTAGCGGCACGCTCAACGCCAATGGCAAAACCAGTGTATCAGCAGGTGGCAAAGCCAATGTTACGGGCACCGTGGCAGCGGCAGGTGATGTCGCGCTTGAAGCGGCAAGCATCGCGCTTGAGGGCACGCTCTCAAGCGGCGCGACGCTCTCGGCAACGTCAGGCGGCGCACTTACCACGGGCGCAGCCTCAGTCATTGTCGCGGACGGCGCGGCGACACTCACAGCCAAAGCTATAGACGCCACAGGCTATATTTCATCAGGCGCAGCGCTTGATCTGCGCGCGACTGACGCGCTTGCGCTTGGCGGCCAGACCCACGCAGGCGGCGCGCTTAGTGCCAATGCCAGCGAGATCGCGCTCGGCGGCGTAACCGTTTCGGACAGCGACATTCGCCTCGATAGCACAGGCGCGCTTTCCGCTTCTGGGGCGGTGTCAGCCGCAGGCGCGCTTGTCGCAAATGCAGGGTCGATCACGAGCGCGGCGGAGTCACAATTGGTTGCAGGCGAAGCGCTGTCGCTCACCTCTGCAGGCGATATCATCAATGCAGGCGCTGCCACCGGCAAGACCGCAAATCTCTCCGCAGGCGCAGCGCTTGAGAGCAGCGGCACGCTTTACGGCGCAGACGCGCTTGATCTCTCGGCCAAGACAACACTCACCCAGAGCGGCACCGCTGAAAGCGGCAAAGCACTCAGCCTTGCTGCCGCCGCAATCACGCTTTCGGGCAAGACTCTGGGGATCGATGGCGTGAGTGCCACGGCCCGCACGATTTCAGCCACCGGCAACTTGCAAAGCGGCGGCACCCTCTCGTTGGACGCAAGCGATACGCTTAACACAGCAGGATCGATCCTTTCGGTCGGCGAACTCACCGCAACCAGCGGGGCTGGTTTTGTCCAAGCGGCCAACATCATCCTTGGCAAGGGCGCAAAACTCGCCGCCGTTGGCAGCTTTACGCAAAACGGCACAATCGAAGCTGCGGGCACGATTGACCTATCAGCCAGCAGCGTTTCGGGCGGAGGTGTGTTTGCGTCTGACGCTAGCATCAGCATCCGTGCGCTTGGCGCTGGCATTGATCTGACCAGCGATATTTCAGCCAAGGCAGACATACTGTTTGCCTCATCCGGCGCCCTCACCCTCGGCGGCAACATCGCCACTGACGGCCTGATCGACATCAGCGCAAGCGATGTGAAGCTCGCAGGCGATGTCGTTGCAAGCAGTGGCTTCCTCACCCGGATCACCGGCGGGGTCGCCATTGCCAAGGTGGGTGCGTTGCGCAGCGGTGCTGGCCTCGCGCTCGATGTGCGCGCCATTGATAACCGTGGCCTGATTGAAGCTGCTGGCGCGTTGAACCTTAAAACCGCTGCTGATTTTGCAAACCTTGGGCGTGTGACAGGCGCTGACGCGCTCACGCTCACGATCGGCCGTAATCTGAGCGGTTCGGGCACCCTCCAAGCGGGCAAAGCACTCGGTGTAACCGTTGCTGGCGAGGCCACGCTTGATGGGAACCTGACTGCTGTCGGCGATCTGGCGCTCTCAGCCAAAACCATTGCAGTCGGCGCTACAATTGCCAGCGGCGGCGCGCTTAATCTCAGCAGCGTTGATGCGCTCACTATCGGCTTGGACGGCGCGGTTTCAGCGCAGAAGGACGCCGTGCTTAGCGCAAACTCGCTGACCCATAACGGCCAAATTATCAGCGACGCTGCGCTTACCCTCGCCGCAACCGCAGCCCTCACCAACAACGGCACCTTGCAAAGCGGTGCTGATCTAAACGTTACAGGCGGGAGTATCGATCTACGCGGCGTCGCAACAAGTGGCGGCGCAGCGACCTTCACCAGTGCGGGTGACATCCGCGTTGATGGCCAGCTTAACAGCGCAGGCCAACTTGCACTTACGGCTGCGACAGCGCGCATCGATGGACGTATCCAGTCCAACAGCAGCGCTATAATCCTCGCCAACATCGGCAGTGTTCGCATTGGCGGCAGCGTTCTCGCCGCGCAAAACCTAAACGTGACCGCCGCCACCGCGCTTGATCTGAGCGGCACTGTCCAGGCTGACAAGGCGCTGTCGCTTAATGGCAATGACACCCGCGTAACCGGTAGTGCTATCGGTGTTGATGCGCTCAGCATTACTGCGGCGGGCGATTTCACCACATCAAACCGCTTGGCCACAAACGGGGCTTTGACGGTCGATGCGGGCAATATCAGCCTTGGCGGCACAGTTGATGCCGGCGGCTTGCTTGCGCTAAACGCAGCCGACACGCTTTTGCTCACTGGTACGCTGTTTGGCAGCAAGACCGTCACGATCGGCGCTAATGTCCTCGATCTTGCCGGCACCATCCAGTCGGTTGGCGCACTCAGCGTCAAAACGCTGAACCGCATTGATATCGCTGCGGGTGCACGGCTGCTTTCGGGCGATACGCTGCGCCTCGACGGCGGGCGCGCGATTGCTTCGCTTGGCATTATTGCAAGCCGTGGTTCAGCCACATTTAACGCGGTTGACAGCATTAGCATCGGGAACAGCATTGACAGCGGCGCAGCACTTGATTTTGCCGCACAAACACTCAACCTTGGTGGCAGCATCGCCAGCGACGGCGGCGTTAGCGCAACCGCGAGCGGCGCGCTCGGACTCTCGGCCAATCTTTCAGCCAAGGGCGCGGTGGCGCTTGATGGCGCAGGCGTCAGCGTCAGCGGAACCCTCCTCACCCAAGATGATGCACGGATCACAGCAAGCGGCGCGCTTGAGATTAGCGGTACGCTTTCGGCTGACAAACAGGTCGATCTGAGCGCGGGCGATCTAGGCGTAACAGGGCAAATCGTCGCCAACACAGGGCTGGTTGCCCAGGCCACCAACATCAATGTCGGCACAGACGGCGATCTCCAGAGCGGCGCGGCACTTGCACTAGGCGCTACCCAAGCGCTCACCCTTGACGGCACTCTCCTAGCACTTGATGCGCTCACCCTTGTCGGCGCGACCAGCCTTGATGTCGGCGGCAACGTCCAAAGCGGGGCAAGTGCTACGCTCGCAACCGACGGTGCGCTTAATCTGCGCGGCGTTATTACCGCCAGCGGCGATATCAGCGCGCGCGCTGCAAACGCCAGCCTTGGCGGACTCTCAAGCAGCGGCGGCACCCTCGCCGTAAGCGCTGCGCAAGCGAGCGTAACAGGGCGCTTGGCCGCAAAAACCGCGATTGATCTGCGCGCAACAGGCACAGCCACGCTTGGGCTTGGATCAACGCTTGAAAGCGATGGCAGCGTCTTGGTAAAGGGCGCCAACATATCAGCAAATGGCACCTTGCTCAGCGGCACCACAGCGCTGCTCGACGCCGCAACCACGCTTGATCAGGCAGGCCGGGTCGAGGCGCGTGATGGCGTGCGTTTCACAGCGCTCGGGAGCCTGTCGAACATCGGCACCGTCCTTACACTCGGCAGTGTGGCAATCACTGGCGGCGCGACTGATTTGGGCGGAGATATCCAAGCCAATACGGTCAGCGTAAGCGCCGACGCCTTGCGCGTGCGCGGCAAACTCAATGCGGGCCAAACGCTTGATCTGATCTCCGCAAACGCGCTGACGACAGACGCGACCGCCGCAGTTGCATCGGGCGCGGCCTTTGGTATTTCAGCAGGCACGAACGCAACGCTTGGCGGGCGGATTGATGCAGGCGGGCGCTTAACCGTTTCAGCAGGCGACACGCTCACGCTCTCAGCTATCGCAAACAGCGGCGCAAACGCACAGCTTAGCGGGCGGGTGATCTTGTTTGATGGCAGTCTCGCGGCTGACAAGAGCGTTTCAGTAGAGGCGGTAGACGCACTCACCGTCACGGGCAGCCTCTCAGGGATAGATGGCCTTATTGCGCGCGGGGGCAGCGTTGATGTCGGCGCTCTGGCAAGTCTGCGCACCAATCAGGATTTGACGCTCGTAAGTGTAAGCCGCCTCACCAATGCAGGCGAAATTTCTGCGCTCGGCGCGGTATCAGTGGCCTCAGGCGCAGCACTTACCAACAGCGGCAGCCTTACCAGTGGCGGCGCGCTCGCGCTTTCAGGCGACGGCATCACGCTTGGGCAGACAAGCGTTATTGCAACTGACGCTGCGCTCACGCTTTCGAGCAGCAGCGCCCTGAGTACTGCGGGTAGCCTTGACGCACGGGGGGCAACAACGCTCAGCGCAGCCACCACGATTGATCAGGGCGGGGCCCTGCGCACTCTTGGCGCAGCGCGCCTCACCGCAGGCAACGCACTCGCAGGCAACGGTACAGTCGAGACCGCCCAAACGCTCGACATCACCGCTGCATCTATCAACCTTGGCGGCGCACTCACTGCTGATGGCCAAGCCACCCTCACCAGCACCGCAGGCGATATCGCGCTTGGCGACGCGTTTTCCCCAGCTGCAGGCATCACGCTCAGCAGTGCTGGCGATGTCGCGCTGCTTGGCACCGCTATCACTGACGGCGCACTCACGCTCTCGGGCCGTGATATCAATTTGAGCGACCTCGGCATTGGCCGCGCTGGCGTTACCCTCGCGGCAACGCGCGCGCTCAGCCTGTTTACGAACGCCGTTGTATCAAGCGATAACCGGATCGACGCGCGCGCTGCAAGCCTTACCAACCAAGGCGCACTCTCAGCCACAAACGCGATTGACGCGCGGATTACCGGCGCACTCGTCAACGCAGGCCTTATCGTAACTGACGGCGTGCTTGAAGCGACAGCCAGCGACATCAGCAACACGGCAAGCGGCCAGATTCAATCAGGCGGCGCGCTCTCACTGAGTGGCAGCGGCGCAGTAACGCTTGGCGGGCGCACAAGTTCAGGGGCTATGCTTGGCGTTTCTGGGGCAAGTCTCGCTATTACCGGCGACGTCAACAGCAGCGGCGCACTCAGCCTCACCAGTAGCGCAGGTACCGCGCTTGCCGCTGGCTCAACGCTCGTCTCAGATACCAGCATCGCAGCACGCAGCGGTGCAGCGCTGACCAGCGCAGGCGCTGTCTTTAGCGCGGGCACCACGCGCCTTTACGCACTCGGCACACTCGGCATCTCGGGCACACTCCAGTCAGTTGGCGATATTGCCCTCGCGGGCGCAGCGCTTGATCTTGGCGGGGCGGTCACAACCGACGCGGCGCTGAGCGCAGCGACCACGGGCACCCTCGCGCTTGGTGGCACCCTCCAAGCACGCACCGCACTCACGCTGTCAGGCGGCGTCAGTGATTTTGCCGCTGGCAGCAGCCTTATTTCAGGTGGCAGCATCGCGGTAACCGCTGCGAGCCTGTCCACCCGTTCCACCATCGACGGCGCAACAACTGTAAATATCACCAGCGCAGGTGACTTCCTGTCGGGCGGCGATATTGCCAGTGGGACTGCGCTGACCTTAAATGCTGGCAACAGCCTCACTCAAAACGGGCTGCTTGATAGCGGCGGCACCTTGAGCCTTTCAGGCGGCAACGTCACGCTCGCCAACACTGCCATCGGCGTGGCTGGGATCAGGATCGAAGGCGGCGCAATTGCCCTCACGTCGGCTGCAGACCTCCGCTCAGGCGCAGGCCTTAGCCTCGACAGCCTAGGCGCAGTCACCACCGCAGGCAGCGCGAGCGCAATCGGCGATGTTTCACTCACCGCTGCAACCAACCTCACGCAGGGCGCAAGCCTTGCAAGTGGCGGCGCAGTCAGCGTGCAAGCAGGTACCGCCCTCACCAACAGCGGCAACATTGACGCCGCACACGCGATCACGCTGAGCGGCAATAGCCTCAC
>JAYTMV010000365.1:0-1987 GCA_043728175.1 Sphingomonadales bacterium | reverse complement strand
TGACTGATAGATTTGATCCTCAAACGCCTTGCCGCGATCAGGCGTGCCGCGCCCATCGACTGAAAAAACGATCCAGCCGCGATCCACCAGATATTGCTGAAGCGCACCGCCCCAGCCACCCGTCACCTGTCGCCCAGCACCGGGGCCGCCGTAGACTTGGACAAACACGGGATGACGCTTGCCCGGCTCTGACTTTGGTCGCAGTAATTTAGTTTGAAGAATGCTGCCATCCACCGCTTTGATCGTACCGAATTCAGGCGTCACATGACTTGCGAGATAGGGCGCATAGGGATGCTTTGCGCCAAGCTTATTCTCCTCAATCCAACTGATCATTTTTGCGCGCGCATCGGCGAGGAAAATCTGTTCTGGCTGGTTCGGGTTTGATCGGCGGATGATCGCGCGGCTCGCCGTTTTGTTCATTGTGACATCATGCCACCAGCCTGCGGGCGTAAGCTGCGTCACCGCGCCGCCCTTGAGCGGCACTGAAAACAAATGCTGCTGCGTTGGATTGCCCTTGTTGCCCGTGAAGCTCACCGTACCCGTTGCCTCATCAACGCCGACAACCGTGCGCACCATCCAGTCACCCTTGGTAAGCTGAGTCCATGCGCCAGCATTCCAGCGGTAGATGTGATTGTAACCATCACGTTCGGACGTCCAGAGCAGACTGCCATCCTTCAAAAAGCGCAGATTTTCATGAAGGTTAAGCCAGGTCTTGGCAGTTTCTGTGAAGAGTATGCGCGCCGCGCCGCTCGCGCCGTCAACCTCAAGCACATCTAGCGTCTTTTGATCGCGCGACTGCCGCTGCACGATGAGTGACTTCCCATCGGGCCGCCAATCAACCCGCGCGAGGTAAATGTCAGCGTTGCTGCCAAGATCAACCTTGATCTTTTCGCCGCCGCTGACGGGCACAATATAAAGCTCAACCTTCGCATTGTTGGTGCCCGCGCGCGGGTAACGTTGGTCAAACAGCTTGGTGCCTTCCGCGCCAATCGCCGCGCGGCTGACGATATCAACCCCGCTTTCATCAACGCGGGCGAGCGCGATGCGGCTGTCGTCGGGTGACCACCACGCGCCCTTGCTGCGATCCATTTCCTCTTGCGCGACAAATTCGGCGACGCCCCAACTGATTGTGCCGCCGCCGTCGCTCGTCAGCGCTTGCTCATTGCCGCCGACGCGCTTCACCACATAGAAATTCTGATCGCGCACGAACGAGACATAGCCGCCCTTGGGGCTGACGCTCGCATCTAGCACATCGCCGTCGGCAATGCCCAAACGCTTCACATCGCCGTTCAGGTCAGCGATGAACAGATCGCCATCAAGCGGCACGAGGATCGTCTTGCTATCGGGTGACCAATCATAGGCGACGATCCCTTTGCTCCCACCGATCCGCGCGCGCTCACGCTGCATTTTTTCGGCTTCGGAAAGTTCACCGCCCGCGCCAAACTTCAGGCTGTCAACCAGCATCCGCGATTTGCCTGTTTTGGTGTCAGTCGCCCACAAGTCAAAGCGTTCACGATCCTCATCGCGCGGGCGCAGGCTCGTGAGCAAGCTGCCATCGGGCGAAAGCTTCACCGCGCGCGGCGTTGGCCCGTTGATCGACGGCGAAGCAAAAATGCGTTCTAGCGTAAGCGGTTTGGCATCCTGCGCCATAATCGGGGGACTCCAGAGGGCCATCAGGCCGACAATGATTAGAACAGGGCGCATGAGATATCCCCCAAAAGTGAAAAGGCGTCGCCAGCTTTCGCCAGCGACGCCCGTTCAATCAAGATTGAATGGTTGTTGCGAGGCGACAGCCTACTCTGCGGTACCTGTCGTTTTCGCAGGGCGGGTATCACGACGCTCGGCAATACGTGCCGATTTGCCGCGACGACCGCGCAGATAGTAAAGTTTCGCACGACGCACGGCACCTTTACGGATCACTTCAATGCTGTCGATGTTTGGCGAATAAAGCGGGAATACGCGTTCCACGCCTTCACCGAATGAAATC
>JAYTMV010000364.1:0-5503 GCA_043728175.1 Sphingomonadales bacterium | reverse complement strand
CGCCCGCGTTTGGCATCAACCAAATAAAATTCGAGCTCAACCGCAACATCAGGCGTGTAGCCAAGCCCTGCCATCCGGTCGATCACAGACCCGAGCACGTGGCGCGGATCAAGATCATTGGGGGTGCCGTCAAGTTCATAAAAGCCAGTCAGAAACTGCGCCGCATTCGGCCCCGCCCAAGGCGTTCGCACCAGCGTCCCCGGAATTGGCCAGATCTGACGATCCGCATCGCCGTCCTCCCAAACGAGACCTGTTTCCTCAGTATCGCGCCCGGTAATGTCAACGATCACCGCCGAACCGGGCAGAAACCGCCCCGCCTTATACATCGCCAGCGCCTCATGCGCGCGCAACCGCTTCCCGCGCGGAACGCCGCACATATTGGTGAAGATGATATCGACCGCATCGATATCCGGGTGCGCGGCGAAAAAGGCTTCGGCTTCGGCAAGAGAAGCGATCTGGTGGGAGGCTGTTTTGGTCATGACACTCATTCTGACAAGGTTTGCGCGCAATCGTCAAGATTAGCGACAACCCGTTCTAACGCGTCTACCGCCGTCGCCGGACTGACAAGCATCATATTGTGGAACGGCGCAAGAAGACTTCCTCGATTGGTCAGCATCAGGTGGAGCAGGCTTTCAAGTTCATGATCCATTGCCGCGCGGGCTTCGCTGCCATTTTTCGGCGGTTCGGGCGTGCAGATAAGTTCGACGCGGGCGCCGACATTCGTTACGTGCCACGGCAGCGCACGGCGCGTTATTACGCCGTTTAGACCTTCCACCAATTCCACGGCGAGGCACAGCATATGATCATAGGCCTCATGGGTCATCACCGTGCTGAGCATTGCCTCCATTGCAGCAATGGCAAGCGCGTTGGCACTGAGCGTTGTGCCAATCCCTGAATGTCCCGGCGGGAGTTGGCTCCGCGCCTTGATCATCGCCTGCGCTACATTATCGGTAAAACCATAAACCGCGCACGGCACACCGCCGCCGATTGACTTGCCGATCACCATCATATCACCCGCCGGGCCGTAAGTGCCGCTATGTCCAGCCCAGCCTGACGAGAGGGTGTGCGTTTCATCCCAGATTAGTAGCGTTCCATGCGTCTGCGTCAGCCGCCGCATCTTTTCAAGAAAACCGGGCTGCGGCAAAACCATGCCGACGTTGGTCATCACCGGCTCAGCCAGCACGCAAGCGATATCCTCACGCACCAGTGCTGTCGCCAATGCATCCAAATCGTTGAACTCGACCACCACCGTATGCTGAGTGATATCATAAACTTGCCCAACCAAGCTGCGCCGCGTTTCCGCCACGCCTCCGCGCATGTCAACGAAGACATCATCAACAGCACCGTGATAGCAACCGTTGAAAATGAGTATCTTGCTACGCCCCGTAATCGCCCGTGCCCAGCGGATGACGGCACGGTTGGCCTCGCTGGCCGTCGTCGTTACTTGCCAGAGAGGCAGGCCAAAACGTTCGGCGAGGAGTGCGCCAACCCTCTCAACTCCCTCCACTGGCAGCATATAACCAAGCCCGCGCTCGGCCTGTTCGGCAATAGCGCGGGCCAGCGGGGGCGGGGCATGGCCGAACATTGCGGCAGCATCGCCGAGACAGAAATCATCCAGCTTACGACCATCAATCGTCGTCAGTGTTGCGCCAGCCGCGCTTGCCGCGACAAGCGGAAACGGACTTGGCCAATCGCGCATCCAATGGAACGGAACGCCCTGATGCCAATGCTTTGCACGGACATTTGCGGCAGCCGCAGATTTTGGATTGGCGGCCACAAAGCGCGCCTCCTCATCAGTGCGAAGGCTGGAAATCCGTGCTCGGTCGATCACAGCCGATCCCGCAGCGCATACCAGATCAGCCCAAGCGTCGCGAGTGGCTTGGCGAAGCGTCGTCCGCCCGGAAAACGCGGGTGCGGCAAGCTTGCCATCACGTCAAACCGTTCCATCGTCCCGCGCATTGCCTCTACCATCAGTTCGCCCGCAAGCGTCGTCATTAGCGCGCCGTGGCCGGAGAAGCCGTGGGCGAACCAGATATTGCCTTGTCGTCCGAAATGGGGAAGGCGGTTCATTGAGACTGAAACTGCGCCACCCCAAGCGTAGTCAATCGGCACTCCGACAAGGCGCGGAAACACTTGCACCATATGTTTTCGGACGAAGGCGGCGATATCGCGCGGCGGGCGGGTGGTGTATTTTTCGCCGCCGCCAAAGATCATCCGTCCATCGGCTGAAAGACGGAAATAGTTGAGGACAAAGCGGCTGTCGGCAACGGCTGCGTCGCTCGGTAGCAACAGGTTAGCGAGGTTTCCGAGCGGCGCGGTTGCTATGTTATAATTCATGATCGGCACGGTATAGGATGCAAGCGACGGTAGGATATCCCCTGTCCAGCCATCCGCGCCGACAATTGCGCTGGCTGCGCTAACGCTGCCATTGGCGGTATGCGCGGTGACTCTTGCGCCCTCGGTCAACGACATCACGCGGCTAAGTTCAAAAATCTGCACGCCCGCCGCAAGCGCCGCCTCCGCCAGCCCAAGCGCATAATTCAGCGGGTGAAAATGCCCGCCCGCACGTTCATAAACCCCGCCGTGATAATTGCCGCCGTCGATATGGTTCGCCATGTTTGCTGGCGATACCGCCTCACATGTCGCATGGCCGAAATCTCCTGCCAGCACGTCAAGCTCACGCAGCATCGCATCATAATGGGCTGGCTTATACGCCGCCTCAAGATGGCCTGATTTCAGATCACAAGCGATGCTATGTTTTGCGACGCGGGCATTGACACTGGCCACTGCGTCCGCCGCGACATTGTAAATAGCGCGCGCACGCTCGGGTCCGAATTCGGAGAGGATATCCCCCATTCCCCAGCGAAGCCCGGGGATCAGTTGCCCACCATTGCGCCCCGATGCGCCAAAGCCAATACGCTCCGCCTCAAGCAGGATGACCGAATAACCGGCCTCTGCGGCCGCGAGTGCAGCCGATAATCCTGTAAAGCCACCGCCGATAACGCAGACGTCAGCCTTATGATCACCGACGAGCGATGGTTGCGCTACGAACGGATTGGCGGTCGCGCGGTAGTAACTGTTATTAAGCGGATCGCCCACGCCTTATACGCGGAGCAGGAGATGCTCGCGCTCCCACGAACTGATCACCGATTGGTAATTGAACAGCTCACATTCCTTGATCGCGTAAAACACCTCAAAAAAATCCTCGCCGAGCAGCGCCTTGACTGGCTTGCAGTGTGAGAAACGGTCAAGTGCTGCTTCAAGCGTGCGCGGCAAAGTGCGCGCCCGGTTATACGCGCTGCCACTCACACTTTTGGGCGGCACCATTCGGTCAACCATGCCAATATAGCCGCAGACAAGCGACGCCGCCATTGCGAGATAGGGGTTCGAGTCAGCGCCGGGCAGACGGTTTTCAATCCTGCGGTTTTTACCGTCAGACATTGGAATGCGTAAGCCGCATGACCGGTTATCGCTGCCCCACTGAACGTTGATCGGCGCGTCGGAATCGGGGCGCATTCGCCTGAAACTATTGACGTTGGGCGCAAACATCGGCGCAACCTGTGGCAACAACTTAACCAGCCCTGCAATGTAACTACGGAACAGCGCACTATCCTTACCGTTGCTCAAGCTGAAGATATTTTTGCCCGTTGCCGCATCAAGCACCGATTGGTGGATGTGCATCGCACTGCCCGGCTGATCGCTCATCGGTTTGGCAAGGAAGGTCGCGTAGACCCCGTGTTCAAGCGCCACTTGCCGGACGATCCGTTTGAACAGCAACACCTCATCGGCGAGCCGCAGCGGATCACCGTGAACGAAATTGACCTCTAGCTGGGCAGCGCCTGACTCATGGATCATTGTATCGATATCAAGCCCGGCTTTCTCACAGAAATCATAAATATGATCGATGATTTCCTCAAATTCGCCAAGCGCTTCAAGCCCGTAAGGTTGGCTCGCCGTTTCGGGACGACCCGAACGGCCTGACGGGGGGACGAGCGGAAAATCGGGATCGATATTCTTGGACACGAGGTAAAATTCAACCTCGGGTGCGACAATCGGCTTCCAACCCTTATCCTCATAAAGCTTGAGCACGCGCTTCAATATCATGCGCGGCGCAATCGCAATTGGGACACCCGCCTGATCAAACGCGTCGCAGATGACGTAAGCCGTTGGCGTGGAGAAACCCGGTGCCTCACAGATGGTACTCGCATCGGGCACCATGATCTGATCGGGATCATATTCGGGAATGATGTGGCCAATATCTTCTGGATATTCGCCGTTGATCGTCACTGTAAAAATACTGCCGGGGATGCGCAGCGTGCCATCCTTGACTGAACCAAGAAATTTCTTGGCAGGCAAGACTTTGCCACGCTGCACCCCGTTCATATCGGGAATAATGCACTCAACCTCGCCGACGCCGTGTTCGGTGATCCATGTTGCCAGCTTGATCGACATGCAGTTTTATGTCCCCGCCGGGGCGGGCACACCCTTTCCGTATATTAAAAATCTCTGCTGATCGAAAAGACCGCAGTGGCATCACCCAACGGCCCGCCGCGTTTGGTGTCAATGTAAGACGCACCAAGCGTGAACCCAGCAACATCAGCCGTCACGCCGAGCGACCAATCCTTTTTCTTGTCACCAAAGGCACCGTCTTCATAGCCGACAGAACCGGCCAACGAAAACGGCGTACCCTTGATCGGCACTGAACCGTTAAGCGCGACATAGACATTATCCTGATCACCAATATTATCCTGCTTGGGAGAATATCCAAGCGTCAGGCCAACTTCGCCCGGCCCAACTGCTGTGCCAAGCGTGCCGATAAATTCGATATAGTTGATGCTCGAAATGCCGGGGTACAAATAATAAGTAGCGTTGATCCCTGCTGTGACTTTTCCGATTTCCTTGGAAAAGCCAGCGATCAAATCAATCTCAATATCATCGCCGGGGCTATCAGCGATGTTTGATGCGAACACCGAAAAATATATGCCCGATGCAAGCGTTGCCGTTACCGTTGGCTGGATCGCAAAATCCTTGTCGCTGAGCGTCAGGCCGCGAAAGCGATAATCCGAATAGCCCGCAAGCGTGAAATCAATCGACAGCGGATCAGGCGGGCCTTCAGCCGCTTCTTCAGCAGCGAAGGCTGGGCTCGCGAGGACGGCGAGTGGCAGAAGAACAGTTGTGGCAATAAAACATGTAATCGACGCGCGCATGGCGTTGCTCCCTTTTTTCAAAACACTGGCCGTTTTCGGCTCACATGGTTAATAAATTGTTCCTCGCGTGTTTGTTTGGCCACAGCCGCGCGCCAAATGCCAGCACAAAATGAAATCACCTTCGCAGATATGGACGCCGCCGAGCGCCAAGCGTATATCAAAGGCAACCAACAAATTAGGAGCGGAATATGCGCATAGGCGTCCCCAAGGAAATCAAGAACCACGAATACCGTGTCGGCCTAACCCCTGCCTCAGTGTCTGAACTGACCGCCGCTGGGCATCAGGTTTTCATCCAG
>JAYTMV010000363.1:0-6951 GCA_043728175.1 Sphingomonadales bacterium | reverse complement strand
GCTATGACGCGCTTGGTCAGTTGGAGCGGATTATCACCAACGACCTTGATTATCTGATGGTGGCCGACGGTGTGCCACAGTTTGAGAGCAACAGCGTGACGGGCCTGCAGCGCCGCCATGTCCACGGCCCCGGCACCGATGAGCCGCTGGTGACCTATGAGGGCGCAGGCCTCGCCGATAAGCGCTACCTCCACGCCGACGAACGTGGTAGCATCATCGCCGTATCCAACGGAAGCGGCCAAGTGACCCAGATCAACGCCTATGATGATTACGGCATCCCGCAGGGCAAGAACGCAGCAGGTGCGATCATCACCGACGGCACTGGGCTTGTCACCACGCGCTTTGGCAGGTTCGGCTACACCGGGCAGGTGTGGCTTCCCTATCTTGGGCTGAGCTATTACAAAGCCCGGATGTACTCACCTACGCTCGGACGGTTTATGCAGACTGACCCCATAGGATATGGCGATGGGGTTAATCTGTACGCCTATGTCGGCGGGGATCCGGTTAATGGGGTTGATCCTGATGGGTTGGCGAAAAATCCTGTCGCTGACCTGCGCAAGACAAAGCAAGACGGCAGTGGCAGCGGAAGCAATAACAACGGTGGTGCGACGGGGGGTGACCGCTTGAACCCCGGCGTGGGCAGCAACATATTGGGACAAACCTGCGTGTCATGCTCAGGCTCGTTTCCGGGTAGCCTGTCAACCAGTTCGACATTTAATTTTAGCACATCGGAATCTGGAATGTTTGTGCGTGTTGGCCCAAGTGGGCCGGGCAGCGTCGATGACGACGGGACTATAGTAGCAACCTCGGCATTTAGGTTTGTGCGGACTACGAATGTAACGCAGACGAACAATATCGGAGCTTCAATAAATTCGCCGCAGGGTGATGACAAGCCGCCGCCACTTCGGCTTCCGCGCCGTGAGGACGGCTCCTGTCCACCAGGCACAACCAATCGTAATCGTGGTGGTTGCTTGACACCAGCTGGAGTAGAGCAGGATAGTAAAGAATTCTGCCGTGCTTTAGCAATTCCACTTACCGCAGCGACTATCGTATTTACAGGGCCGGAAATACTTCTAGGAAAAGCCATCGTTTCCGGCGGAAGTGCAGGAATGAGGGCGTTAGGTGGCACGTCAATAATAGCAGGCTTGATATGCTTTTGATTTTAATGGAGGAATACTATGCTTAGGCGGCTCTCATTGATTTGTATTTTAGTAGGCCTTGGAATAATTTTATGGAAGGGGTCTTCGGCTTTGGGCTCTACACTTTTGTTAGTAGGCGGCGGTTACATTTTTATTGACTCCTTCCGGAAGTGGGTACAGCGATAACTGATTTTTATAACTCTGGCACGCTGACGAATGCGGTAGCATCGCAGCCATATCCAACGCGCGCACCGGCGTGACCCAGATCAACACCTACTGCTGCGGCACCGAAGCCCCTGCGTATGGATCATAACCGGAATTAGCCGCATCAGTGCGAGCCGGTCGAGCAAAGACGGGCGGGGGAGCGGGTACATTTTGCGACAATAGCGTCTCTGGCGACTGGGCGGCATTACGCAGCCCATTCGCAATCGTCGAAGCCCCAAAGAGTATGAAGCATCCCAATATGATGGTGCCACCGCGCCGCAGATCAACCCGGCCGGTGAGCATCGCAAAGCCGATTGACGCGACAGCAACAACCGCGATTGCGGTGGCAATATTGCCTAGAAAAATGCCCTGCACCCACTGAGCGGCGGGAAGGATCACGCTTGTTTGCGGCGGATCTGCAAGCGAAAACCCGCTCATCCGCGCAGCTGTATTTCTGAAACCGAGCGCAGCCCGCCGCGCCGGGTTAGTTGTACAAACACATCAATGCTTGAGCGGACATAATGCACGACATCTTCGCGGCTAAGCTTCGTGCCCGACTGGAGGACGAGTAGTGCGATCTGTTCAATCGCGCGCTCGGGGCTATCGGCATGTACCGTGGTCATTGATCCGGGATGGCCGGTATTGACTGCGCGCAGGAAAGTGAAGGCCTCCTGCCCGCGAAGCTCACCAAGGATGATCCGGTCGGGCCGCATCCTAAGCGACGCACCGAGCAAATCCTCCATGCTCACCACCGCCTCGCCAAGCGCACTTCTGGAGGCGACTAGCCCGATGGCATTGGCATGGCGCATCACAAGTTCGGGCGTATCCTCAATCAGGATCAACCGTTCATCGGGATCGATTTCGCGGATAAGCGTGTTGAGGAAGGTGGTCTTGCCAGTCGATGTCCCGCCCGACACAAGAATATTGCGTCGCAGCTTGACCGCACGCTTGAGCAGCACGCTATAATCACCTTTGCCATGAAGGGCCGAAAGCTCGGCATTGGCTTCATCGGCCTTGTTGTGCAGCGTATCAAACGAGCCCGCGTGGCTATAATCATCAAGGCTCATATCAGCCGATTGATGCTTGCGGATTGCGAGCGCAAGCGCACCGCGTGTTGCTGGCGGGATTATGAACTGCACGCGCTCGCCGCCGGGAAGCACCGCCGAAAGCAGCGGATGTTCGCGGTTGATGCCTTGGTGCGAAAACGCCGCCACCTGTGATGCCAAGCGATCAAGCAGGCTTGCATCAAGGTTTTGGACATCATGCCGCTCAATCGCGCCGCCCAGTGTCTCAACCCAAAGCTCATGCGGGCGGTTGACGTAGATATCGGTTACATCGCCGCGTGCGAGGAATGGCGCAAGCGGGGCCAGCGCTTGAGAGAGATAAACGCCGATAGGTTTCACGGGCGGGAGGAAACCGAAGAAAAATCAAGGTCGCGCGCGACGAAGACCGAGATGCGCGTGCCTTGCCTGACCTTGAGCGTTGGCTGTGCTGGCGGGCCGATAAGCTGCGAGGTTGTCCCCTGTACAGCGCCGGGAATGGGTACAAAAAAGCGTGAGTTAGATACGGCCCCTGCCGCAGCAATCGCCCCCACATCAATCACCGATTGCAATAGCGCGCCGCCAAAGCGCGAGACGAACTGTGAATTGACCCTGCCTTTGATCCCAGCGCGGCCAAGCTGATCAGCAGCTGGCGAGTCAATCGCGATTGTGACGCCTTCGGGTGTTTCCAATCGCGTCCACTGCACCATCGCACGCTTTTGCCCCGCACCGAGTTGTCCGCGATACTCGCCGTAAAGCCTACTCCCACGCGGGATCAGGACTGGCCCTGACAGATTGGGGACGTCGCGCGAGACCAGCGCGCGCGCTTGACCTGGCTGGGTTGAATCGAGCGCGGTTTCGAGCACGGCTGCGATGAGCGTGCCCTGCGGAACGATATATGTGCGATCACGAATACGGCTTGCGCGGGCGCGGCTGGCCACCGCCGTAGTGGGCGGTGCCGGCTGCGGCGACGGCGCAGCGTTAGCCCTTGTTCCGCCATCATCGCCAACGGTTTGATCAAATATAATTGCGGGGCTTGCGTCGACCGGCGGTTTGGGTTGTGCGAGCGGTTGGGATGGCGGGGTGCCTAAATCTGAGGCAATCCGCGTTGGGGGAAATTGA
Organism: Sphingomonadales bacterium; assembly: GCA_043728175.1. Lineage (GTDB taxonomy): Bacteria > Pseudomonadota > Alphaproteobacteria > Sphingomonadales > Sphingomonadaceae > Aquisediminimonas. The sequence continues at coordinate 3,446 of JAYTMV010000363.1, read as the reverse complement.
TTGATTTGTTGCGGCGCAAGCGGCGCTTGAAGCGCGCGCGCAGCCAATTGCGTTTGCAGCAATTGGGCTGATTTGGTCGGGGAAACTGACTTCACCACAACAGGCTCAGGTGGAACATAGAGCGGGGGCAAGGTTGAAGGGGCCACCCCAAGATCGGCAATGCGCGGGCGGATAGCTGGCGCCGAAACGCGCTCACGCCGCCCCTCAAGCATGATGAACAGCATTGCCCCGAGCAAAATGATCGCGCCGATCCCGATCCATAACGGGCGATTGCCACTATCACGGCCTACAAGCGGGCGGACGTCGGTAGGGGCAGCGCTTTCGCTATCGTCCTTCACAATCATTTCGTCTTTGCCTTCACGCGCACCGCCTTTGCGACTTGTTTATCAAGGCGGAAGAGCAGCGTTTTGGGCAATCCCGCAACGTTGAAGCGGCCATTTTGAATCTCGCTACTCACCAGCGTCTCATTGCCATCCTCTTCAATCCGGAAGATGGCGGGCAATGCAACACTTTCGGGCCATTCGATGACAATATTAGGGCCGTCCTGTATCACTAGGCTTGGCCTGAGCGCACGCGCGCCGCTGATCCGGTAACGATAGCGCGCCACGGCTGTAATTGGGGCAATTGCAGCTATCTCATCGTCGGGATAGGTGAAGCGCAGGCTGAAGGCTTGGCCCTCACCGTAAGGCGTTGAGGGGATCAGCTCAAACATATAGGTGCGCACATCGGTTACGACCGTCATATTGGTCGCGCGACCATCACCAAGTGTTTTGATGAACAGATAATCGCTGCGCTTGTTGGTGGTCACCTGCCAACCGCTGCTATCACCAACCGCGATTGTTTCAATCCGTTCACCCGGCGCAAAGCGCACCATCAACTGGTAGCCGCTGGCCACGCCAAGCTGTACGATTTGATCGGGACTGTAATCAATTGTTTGGAGCCGGGGATCGCCTTTGCCGGGGATGGGGCGCACCTGTGCTGAAAGCGGTGCTGCCATCGCGAAAAGGAATATAAGAAGCCAGTAGCGTATCATGGCTGCGGTACTGCAATTGGGGCGGTTGCGGGTGTAGCCTGAATCTCGGGGCTAAGCGGCGGGGTTTCGGCATTGCGGCGATAGCGCGTCACTTGGAATCCAAACGGATTGATGTAGCGATCCTCAACTGACATTGGCGCATCGGAGAAACGGTAGTTGATAATCGCTACCCATCCGAGCGGTGCTTGTGTGCTGGCGTTCCGGCCTTGCTGCACGCTTTCATAGCGCACCAGCGCGCTATTTTGACCCAAGGGCGAAACCGAGCGAACGTGCGTTTGGATCGTCGTCCCCGGTGGCAGCCGTGTGAGCGGGCTGTCAGGGTTTGAAACCTGTATCTCTGAAAGATAACTGCTGCGTGCACTGTCAGCCGACCACAACGCGACCTTTTTATAGTCGGATTGGATCGTCGCCCGGTCAAAACTCTCGCGCGCGATGACATATTGGACAAGGAATGACTGGGTGAGCGCGGTATCGGGCGCAATCCGGCTCGTTTCAATCGGTGAGAGTGATTGAACATAGCCGGTCTGGCGATCAACCAACAGCGTATAAGGCACCACCGTTTTGAGCGGCATCAAGAGCATCAAGGCGATTGCTAGAGCAAGCGCGGTGATCGCAGCCACTCCAGCAACAATCCACGCAATCTTGCGCGAGGAACGCAGTGCATCACTGCGCTCCTGCGCCCAGCTCGCTGACTGCGCATAATAAATGTCGGCGGCCTTACGCGCTTCTGGGGTCATTGCTGGCGGCTCCTCTGGGTGGCAGCCGAAGAGACACGGCTATTCGTGCGTTTATAACTTTGGCCGAGCGGAACGGCGGGCATCGCTACGCTGCGCTCACGGATGGTTTCTGGCATACGGGTTGACATCACGCCTGCTTGCGCGACACCTGCGGACAAGCCGCCAGCCAGCGCTTCGCGGCGCTGGGTTGCAATCACAGCACCCGCGACTGTGTAAGCGCGCGACGTTTCTGAACTGGCTTTGCTGGTAGGCGGCTCATTTGCAGTGGTTGCGCGAGCGTCAGATCGCCAAGTCTGCGTCGCCAATCGCGCAGGCACACTCAGCATGACTGATAGGCTGGGCGAAAAGGCGAGCCGAAACGCCACAGCAATCACTCCAAAAGCAATCACCGCAAAGGCAAGTGCGATCACAAGTAACTCTATTGGCGCGGCGGGCGTGATCAGTCGCGCTGTGCGCAGTGCGAGCACTTGTGCAAGCCATGGCTCAAGCGCCGCAAGCGCAACCGCAAGGATCATCGACACCCCAAACGCCGCAAGCAGCAGCGCCGCGAGCATTCGCACCCAGCCCGCAAACAGACTGCGCGTCGCCTCAAACAACAGGAACCCAGCAAAAATGGGCGCAAGCGCGAGCAGTAAACCAGCGGCCAGCCGCACCAGCCCAAGCGCACCAATCGCCGTCGAAAGATAGAGCACACGCCCAAGTCCAAAGGCGAGATCATCGGCTATCGGTGCGCGCGTGAGCGGCGGGGCTATGGGGTCTTCAGCCTGTCTTGTCGAAGCGGGGTCGGTGCGACCAGTGCCGCTATCGATCAGCAAAAGTACCGCATCATCAACACCTTGCAGTCGCTGCGTCAGCCCCCCGTCGCTGCCCGGTAAGTTTGACGAACCACCCACAGTTGCTGCGAGTTCAGCCGGGCCTTTCAGAACAACATCATAAATCGTCACACGGTACGCGGCCCAGCTTGTCGCAAGCATCAGCACGATCCCGACCTTGATCGCCGCAATCATTATTTCGCCAAAATCGGGTGCGCGCCCGAACAGCAGCCGTAGCCCAAAGAGCGCGACAAAAATCGTAAGGAGCGCCGTAAGCGCAAGCGATACAGCAGACCCTGGCTGTGCGAACGCCTGATATCCAGCTTCCCCAATTGTCTGCGCTTGACAATCAATGAAGTTGAGCGCGCCCGATAAAAATCCAGCGCCATTTGGCGGTGCTTGGCAGAATTCAGCCATCACGCTTGCTCCAGCAAAGATTGCATCCAACCTGCCGGAGCATCGCCCCTTTCCTCGCGCAAGGCGTCAAGCAAGCGCACCGTTTTTTCGCGGCCCGAAAGTATTGTCAACAAATCGCGCTCACCTGTCAGATCAAGCCGTGCCACAACACTCTCGCTGCCGTGTTTGATGAGGAAGCAGTGGGCGCTATCGGGCAGCGTGCGAATGAGGTCGAACTCATGCGCCGTCAGGCCAAAGCCGCCAATATATTCCTCGGCATTGGCCTTGGGATTGACCATAAATATCTGCGTTGCGGCTTGCTCGATAATTTCACGCGCAATCCGGCTGTCAAGCGCATCGCGCGCGCTTTGCGTTGCAAAGCCGACAATGCCGTTGCGCTTGCGGATGGTTTTTTCCCAATCCTTTATCCGGCGAACGAAAACGTCGTCATCGAGCGCTTTCCAGCCT
>JAYTMV010000362.1:0-9569 GCA_043728175.1 Sphingomonadales bacterium | reverse complement strand
GTTCGGCGAGCAGCATCGCCTGAAAATCAAGCGCAGCGATGACTTGACCCTCTTTTTGCGCCGCCGCACCAAGGGCTGCCAATCGCGCGTTAAGCTCTGAAAAACCAACATCTGGCCCAACCAATTGGATATAATAGCAAGGCCCAGCCGAACCGAATACCCACGCGCCAAGAACAGCGATCAGCACCCATGAGACAATCCAGCAGCCAAGCAGGCGCGCGCGCACCCGCTCATCGCGCGCCGCCATGACGGCAACCATCGGGAATATAAACATCATCGGCAGCCACAGTGCATAGACCCGGTCAAAAAAGAGTGTGCCACCAACTGAGCCGAACAGCGCGTGCGTAACGCGCCACGCGTCTTGGCCAGCGAACAAAAACCGATCGAGTGCGGCGACATAGGGATCAAACGGAAATCCGCGTGCTGGCAAAATATGTTGCTTAAACAATTGAAACAGCGGCAGCGTTAGCCCCACCATCAGAATGGCAAGGATCAACCAGCGTACACGGAGATCAAATGTCCAGCGCCCCGGAGTTGTAAGCGCAACAAGCTGGGCCAGCGCGCAAATGGCAAGCCCCGCCCACAGCGCCAACATCATGAAACTGGCGAGAACTGGCCCAAATTCGAGCGACATTGCGGATGAAATTGCGATCATCAGCAGCGCAAAGATCAGCAGAATAAGGCACAGCGCGCCAATCGCTTTTAAGGAAAAACTGGGGTCAGACTTCCTTACGGATAAGGAATCCGATGCAATAAGTGCGATTGTCGCCAAAAATACCCATTTCAATTTTGTGACAATCTAGCCTGTTATGTACTTTTTGACAACGCCGCCGCTATCCAGCTTGCGGCAGGCCGATCATCGTGCCGCCGCTGCGCGCGCGGTAGGTGCCGAACAGCCGATCCCAGATCGATATGGCAAAGCAATAATTATGATTATGATCATCGCCGTGCGCGCTGTGGTGAACGGTGTGCATCGCGGGCGTTACCCACACGCGGCGGACGACGCGCTCAATCCTGGGCGGCAGCGCGATGTTAGCGTGTTCAATCATGCTGCCCACCGCGATATATAACTCAAACAGCAGCATCGCTTCAGGCGGGGCACCGAGCAGCGCACCGACCGCGCCCTTATACAGCATCGAAAGCAACGCCTCGCCGGGGTGAAAGCGCAGGCCCGTGGTGATATCAAAATCGGTGTCGGCATGGTGCAGCTTGTGCAGCGCCCAAAACCAGCCAAAGCGGTGGCTCGCCCGGTGCTGCCAGTAAATCGCAAAGTCCATGAGGACGATGACAAGGATCGCGGTGAGCGCGGGCGGCAGGGTCAATTGGTTGAACAGCCCGAAATCATAACTCGCGGCAAACGCAGTAATCGCAAACGGCCCCGCGACACTCGCGAGCCGCACCAGCAGCAGATTGAGCGCGCCAAGCCCAATATTGATCGGCCACCGCCCCCGAGCGGCGACGCGCGCGGGGCTGACCCGCTCAAGCGCCGCGATTAGCAGGAATGCGATGAGGATGATCGGTAAGGCGTAATTCATGTGCGGTAATTCCGTCAGGTGGCGCGCATTTGCAAGCTGGGTGTTTGGCGCAAAGCAAGGCTCAGCTTGGCTCTCCACCTTCAACCCACTCACATCGTCATGCTGAACTCGTTTCAGCATCCAACCCTCAACAAACTCCGCCTTCGCCTGTTGAGAGATAGACCCTGAAACAAGTTCAAGGTGACGGTGTGGATGCGGTTGCTCCGCTAAGGTGACAAACTTCCCCATGAACCGCAGAATTTCTGTTACCTTTTGTCACCTTATGAAGCTGTCCCGTGACACCAACTCACTCGCTCTCCCGCGAAGGCGGGAGCCCAGAACCAAAACAGAAAGCCTCTTTGATTGGGGCTGACTCCCGCCTTCGCGGGAGAGCGATTTTGTGCGCAAAGCGTGTTGATGCTACAAACCATCCCAAGTTTAGAACAAGTGAAATCCTATTTTGCAAGGGGGCTTTTGGAGGGTTAGCTGTCGTCTTCGCATAGTGCTTTCAGCTCATCATCAAGCACTTGTAGCGCTTCAACCATTTGCATAAAATCTGGCAAGGGAAGCTCGTCGGGCATATCGTAGCGAAAATTATGTGCTTTGTAGGGTTCACACAAAAGATCGACAATTTCTCGAAGATTTGGCGCGTTTGACCGAAAACCTCGCTCCTCTGCTTTGCCCAGCGCTTCATTAAGGTCATGGCCAATTCTGAGAAGCTCTTTATTTTCGTTTGGCCCGCCTAAGACCAAATAGGCAGCTTTTAGCAAAAGCTCTAATCCAAGACAGGGAAGATAATAGATTGATAGAGAGTAGGGGCCATTGAAAGCAAAAGATTCAGGATCATCCAGGTTTTTCTCACGCCCATCTTCGATTGCAGCGCGATACAGACGATCAGCAGCTAGCGCATGTGAGCGGCCATATGTGTAAAGATTATGCGCTAGAGCTTTTGACATGAAACCGACCATAGCCCCCAACGCACATCCTTGACAAATCCCTCATTTTGTGAATGACCTGTTCCCGTAAACGGAGCGATGCGTTTATGAATTATGAGCCAGTCTCGGCGACATCGCCACACATGAACGAGCGATGATGGGCAGCTTCATCGGGCTATTGGTTGCGGGGGTTTTCTCATTCCTTCCCGGCCGGATTATGGGCAGCCTCGTATTTGGCTGATTATCCTTAGTTTTCAATTCGGGGCGTTGGGGTTAGAACAAGGCTATGACCAACGCCCTCACCATTGCCCTCGCCCAAATGTCGCAGCGTGTTGGCGATTTGCCCGGCAATGCCGATGCAATGATCGCCAAACGTGCTGAGGCTAAGGGCGTTGATCTTATCCTGTTTCCTGAGCTACAACTAATCGGTTATCCGCCCGAGGATTTGGTGCTGAAACCGGCGCTTTTGGCGCGTGCTGAGAGCGAACTTGCGCGGCTTGCGGCGGCAACGGCGGATGGCGGCCCGGCGATGCTCGTTGGTTCGGTTTTCCTTGATCAAGGCCAGTTGTTCAACGGCGTCGCGCTGCTTGACGGCGGCAAGATTGCGACGGTGCGTTACAAGCATGAATTGCCCAATTACGGCACTTTTGATGAAAAGCGTATCTTCACGCCCGGCCCACTGCCTGAACCCGTGCTGTTTCGCGGCGTGAGGCTTGGCCTGCCCATCTGTGAGGATGCGTGGCTGCCAAAGGTCAGCGCGCATTTGGCGGCACAGGGCGCTGAACTGCTGATTTCGGTCAATGGCAGTCCCTATGAAATCGATAAGGATGATCGGCGGAGCGACCAAGTGTTTGCCGCGCGCGTCCGTGAAACCGGGCTGCCATTGATCTTCCTCAACCGCATCGGCGGACAGGATGAGGTGGTGTTTGACGGCGCGTCGTTCGTGTTGAATGCTGACGGCGGCATGGCGCACCGCTTGCCCGATTGGGAGGAGGCGCTCGCGCTGACGCATTGGACGCGCGGGGCCAAGGGCTGGCACTGTGCGCAAGGCGCACTCGCCGATTGGGACGTGAGCCCCGCCGATATTTATCACGCGATGACGATTTCGCTGCGTGATTATGTGAATGCGAACCGCTTTCCCGGCGTTGTCCTCGGGCTTTCGGGCGGGATTGATTCAGCGATCTGTGCCGCGATTGCGGCGGACGCGCTTGGGCCAGACCGCGTCTGGTGCGTGATGATGCCAAGCCGCTTTACCAGCCAGGCGAGCCTTGATGATGCGGCGGCCTGCGCGCGGATGATAGGGTGCAGGCTTGATACTATCGCGATCAGCCCCGCGATTGAGGCGTTTGACACCATGTTGTCGGATAGTTTTTCGGACAAAGACGTTGATATTACCGAGGAAAATATCCAGTCGCGAATACGTGGCGTCACGCTGATGGCGCTGTCCAACAAGTTCGGGCCGATGCTGCTGACAACGGGCAATAAGAGCGAGATGTCAGTCGGTTATGCGACGATCTACGGCGATATGGCGGGCGGCTATAATCCGCTCAAAGACGCGTATAAGATGACTGTCTTCGCGATATCAAAATGGCGGAACGCGAATAAGCCACGCCTTGGATTGGGGCCAGACGGGCCAGTGATGCCCGAGAGCATCATCACCAAGCCCCCTTCGGCTGAACTGCGCGACAATCAAAAGGATTCGGACAGCCTGCCCGATTATCCGATCCTCGATCCGATCCTCCACGGATTGATTGAGGAGGAGCTGTCGGTTGACGAGGTCGCCGCGCGCGGATTTGACCGCGATGTCGTCGCGCGGATTGAGCGTTTGCTCTGCATCGCTGAATATAAACGGCGGCAGGCACCACCGGGAGTGAAACTCGGCACGCGCAATTTCGGGCGCGACCGGCGCTATCCGATTACCAATGCGTTTCGGACGGGGTGATTGACATTCTGGCTAGATTTGATTAAAATTCTGGCCAGAAGGAGATTGATCATGCGGCATGTTGCGCTGAGTGAAGCGAAGGATCATCTGTCCGAATTTGTGGCGGCTGCCGAAGCGGGACAGGAAATCACCATTACCCGTCACGGCAAGCCTGCGGCACGGTTGGTCGCTGTGGATGCGCAGCCTGATGCGCGAAACGCGGCGAAACGTGCGGCAATTGACCGTTTGGCCGAAATTCGCGCTGAATTGCGCGCGCGCGGTATGACAGCGACCGTTGAAGAAATGATCAATTGGAAGAATGAGGGTCAGCGTTGACGCTATATATAATTGATGCTTCGGCCATGGGGCCGCTGATTATCCCCGACGAAGCAGACGAATTGATTGATACACTTCCCGACATATTATATTCTGACGAAGCAATGGTTCCACTGCATTGGCGAGTTGAGGTCGCCAATCTGGCGCGAATGGCTATCAGGAAACGCAGATTAACTGAACCCTTGTTGATAGATGCCTTTGCCGCACTATCGGTGTTCGATCTAATTCTCGACGACCAAACCGACGCGCTGGCGTGGACAACGATATTGGTGCTGGCTGGAAAACATAATCTAACCGCATATGACGCCGCTTATCTGGAATTGGCGATGCGAACGTCAAGAACGATTGTAACCAACGACAAAGCGCTGATTATGGCCGCAGTTCGTGAAAATGTCGGAGTTTTAAGCAAGTGACCACCACCACCCGTTTCGCCCCCTCACCCACTGGCATGCTCCATGTCGGCAATATCCGCACCGCGCTCCATAACTGGATGTGGGCGAAGAAGCATGGCGGGCGGTTCCTGCTGCGGATTGATGATACTGATGTCGCGCGGTCGAGTGAGGCCAATGTTGCCTCGATCCGCGATGACCTGACATGGCTTGGGCTGAACTGGGACGGCGAAGCGCGGCAATCGGAACGCTTTACGCTGTATGAGGCTAAGCTTGAAGTGTTGAAGGCCGCTGGCCGGGTTTACCCCTGTTATGAAAGCAGTGAAGAGCTTGATTTGCGGCGTAAAATCCTGCTCGGGCGCGGGTTGCCACCGGTTTATGAACGAACCGCACTGATGCTTACTGCCGATCAAATCGCGGCTTATGAAGCCGAGGGGCGGCGTCCGCATTGGCGCTTCAAGCTTGATCATGACACGCCGATTGCCTGGCATGATCTGGTGCGCGGTGATCAGCGTTTTGATCCCAAACTGCTGAGCGATCCCGTCATTCGCCGTGCCGATGGCTCTTGGCTGTACATGCTGCCGTCCGCTATCGATGATGTTGATATGGCCATCACGCATGTCGTGCGCGGTGAGGATCATGTCTCGAACACCGCAACGCAGATTCAAATGTTTGAAGCCTTGGGTGCCGCCCCGCCGCAGTTCGCGCATGAGGCATTATTGACGGGAAGTGAGGGCAAGCTGTCAAAGCGGCTCGGTTCGCTTGGCGTTGATGCGCTGCGTGATGCCGGGATTGAACCAATGGCGATTGTTGCGCTGCTTGGCCGATTGGGGACAAGTGACCCGGTTGAGGCCTTCACCGCTCCTGAACCACTGATCGAAAGCCTTGATTTTGCGCGCTTTGGTCGTGCGCCCGCGCGCTTTGATGAGGGCGAACTGGCCGCGCTCAATACGCGGATCATTCACCAAATGGCTTACGCGGCCGTTCGCGAACGCTTGCCTCAAGCGATGGACGCTGCGGCTTGGGAGGCGATCCGGCCCAATGTCGGCGTGATTGCCGATGCCGCCGATTGGTGGTCAGTGGTCGAAGGGCCGATTACTGCCGAGCGTGCAAACGAAGATGCCGAGTATCTAACCCAAGCGCACGCGATTGCAGCGACGCTTGATTGGAACGCAGAGCCGTGGGCCGTGCTGACGTCTGCGCTTAAAGACGCTAGCGGGCGCAAAGGCAAAGCGCTGTTCATGCCGCTGCGACTCGCACTTACCGGGCGTGAGCACGGCCCCGACATGGCGGCGCTGCTCCCGCTGATCGGCAAGGAACGCGCGCTTAAGCGACTGTCCTAAGGGCGAAAAATGCCACTGCACAGCACGCAAATGTAACATTGTATCTAAATAAGTAATGTTGTAACATCCTCTTGCGAGGGCCGCTCTTGCGCCTTCGAAAAAAGGAGGATGTCATGGCATATGCAGATATCAAAAACCGCCCAAGCCCTGTGTCGCTTGGTAGCGCGTTCATTATCAACGGCTTGCTCATCACGGGGATTATTTTCGCCGCGCCCAATATAGTCGGCGATCCAGCAGATGTTCCGACGACCATCGAATTTATAACGCCGCCCAAGCCTGATACTATGATTGAAAAACAAAAGGTGCAGCCCGATCCCGGCAGCATCGCCAAGCGCCTGACCCAGCCGCCGCCGCTCGGGCCGAAAAGCGAAAATGATGCAGCGCCTGAAACCGGGCTAATTGAAGTGCCACCGCTTCCACCGCTTCCACCAGGCGGCGGAACGATATTTGAAAACCCCCCAATCCGTATTGAGCCTGTATTCAAGGGTGCGGTAATCCACCCGCAATATCGCGGCAATCTCCAGCCCGAATATCCGCCCGGTCTGATTCGCCAAGAAGTTGAGGGCAGCGTCACGCTGCGCGTGCTTGTTGGAACGGACGGTCGGGTCAAGGCGATTGAACCAGTGCGTTTTGATGATGAGGATTTCCTCAAGGTCACCCGCGTTCAGGCGCTGCGCAAATGGCGCTTCTTGCCCGCGACACGCGACGGCACCCCGGTGGAAAGCTGGCGTGAGATGACTGTGCGGTTTCAGATTCCGCGCTAACCACACAAGGGGGTAGCGCCGCGCGCACGCGCCGTTTATCAAAGGCCGATGGCGCTGCCCCCAATCTCGTCTCCCACTGCGTTGTGGAATGATCTCCGCGCGTTTCTGCGCTCGCGCCAGCGCCATGAACTTATATTTGCGGGTTTCGCAGTCTTAATCCCTACCCTTTTAGTTACTGCCTTTCTCGCTGAATCACGGTCTGTCGATTATAAGGCACCGACGGTGATCTTTGTAAAGGACTGGAACAAGGGCCGCACTGACGCTGAAATCAAGCGCCAGCAAGCGATTGACGCGCCGGGCGAACGTGCCGCGCGCAAAGAAGAGGCCGAATTTGAAGCCAAAAAGCGTCAGCAGTTCAAGGATTTGCAAAAGGCGCTTGGCATTTGAGCCTCGACTTGCGGCTGATGAGGCACGCGATTGCGCTTGGCGGGCGGAGTAATGCGCTTAGCCAGCCCAACCCAAATGTCGGCTGTGTCATTGTCAAGGATGGTCACATTATCGGGCGCGGCTGGACGCAGGCTGGCGGTCGCCCCCATGCCGAGGCAATGGCGCTGGCGGAGGCGGGTGAAGCGGCGCATGGTGCCACCGCTTATGTCAGCCTTGAACCATGCGCGCACGCCAGCCCGCGCGGGCCAAGCTGTTCGGGCTTGCTCGTGATTGCTGGAGTCGCGCGTGTCGTGATTGGCTGCACAGATCCTGATCCGCGCACCAACGGCAAAGGGATTGCTGCGCTTGAAGCTGCCGGGGTCGCCGTTGAATCTGACGTCATGGTTGGTAAGGCGTCAGCCTCTATGGCAGGTTGGCTTATGCAAATGGCGCAAAAACGTCCGTTTTTGACACTTAAACTCGCAACATCACTTGATGGCTGCATCGCGACGGCGGACGGGCAAAGCCAGTGGATCACAGGCGAAGCGGCGCGCGCGCACGGCCATATGATCCGCAGCCGAAGCAACCTGATCATTATCGGGCGCGGGACATATGATGCCGATGCCCCACGTCTTGATGTGCGTCTTGAGGGGCTTGAGGCGCGTTCGCCCGCCCGCTCGATCCTCTCAAAAAACGTTGAAGCGCCCGAGGGTTGGGAACAGTTAGATCAACCTGAGGCAATCAAAGGCCACCCGGCGCATTATGCCCTGATCGAAGGCGGCGCAGGCGCAGCGGCGGCGTTCTTGCACGCTGATCTGGTTGACCGATTGCTGATTTACCGCGCGCCGATCCTGATTGGCGGGGGCAAAGCCTGTCTTGGCGACGTAGGGCTTGAAAACTTAGGGCAGGCGCATGGTCGCTGGCGACTCTCGGACACGCGCAGGCTTGGCGATGACGGCCTTGAAGTCTATGACCGGGTGAGGGGAATTTGAATGTTTACAGGCATTATCACTGACATCGGTACAATCACCAGCGTCGAGACGCGAGGTGATCTGCGGCTGACCATCGCCTGCCATTATGATATGGCGGGCGTTGACCTCGGCGCATCTATCGCGTGCTCTGGCTGTTGCCTGACCGTAGTGGATAGGGGTGCAGACTGGTTCGCGGTTGATATTTCGGGCGAAAGCGTCAGCAAAACCGCACGCGGCATGTGGGATAAGGGGCGCAAGCTCAACCTCGAACGCGCGCTCAAAATCGGTGATGAACTTGGCGGCCATATCGTCACCGGCCATGTTGACGGCATCGGCGAGGTCGTCTCAATCGCGCTTGAAGGCGGATCACACCGGGTATCGGTCAAGGTCGGCGCAGAGATCGCCCCCTATATCGCGGCGAAAGGCTCAGTCACCGTTGACGGCGTCTCACTCACCCTGAACGCGGTCGAGGATAATGCCGACGGCAGCGCCACCTTCGGCCTCAACATCATCCCGCACACGTGGGCGGTAACGGCCTTCGCCGATTTGGTTGAGGGGCAGGCCGTCAATATCGAAATCGACGTGCTGGCTAGGTATTTGGCGCGAATGCGGGCGGTTGGTTTACGACAAATCTAAAGCCCTCTCAATTTTCCACGGCCTGTCACTTCGAATACGCCGCGCTGCATTGAATTCGCTATCGCCCTCAAATCCTTCCATTGCATAAGGAGCCTAGCGGCCTTTTCATGCACTGGATATTTGTCCATCGAAGGAGCAAGAAAGAAACCGACTAAGTTTGAGCGCAAAAACAACTCACGAGAGGGGCGTTTCTTAGCAATGCGGATGTCAGCCGAGAGTACCGACCACCCGCTTTCGTGAGCTAAAGCTTCAATCCATTCTTTATCAGGTAAACCACCCGTTCCAAATTTATCGATAATATGAATGATACGGTCTTCAGGCGCGAAAAGTGCGTCTAGGCTTCGCGCTAACGCTGACGGCAGATTATTATCGACCAGCAGCTTCAATGCAATGT
>JAYTMV010000361.1:0-2192 GCA_043728175.1 Sphingomonadales bacterium | reverse complement strand
TTGTCACGGTGGAGGAAGGATGCCTCGTCAATCGTGAGCACCATATCGCGGCCGTCTGCGCGGAAGAAAATTTCATGCGAGCGGGCGGCATATTGCGTTGTCGCTGCATCGGTGCCGAGTGTGCCTCGGCGCGACAAGATTTGCCCATTAAGTGACACTTGTGTGGCACTGTAAACCAGCGGCACATAAAGCCTGTAATCGCCGGGTTGCAGCCCTTTGATGATCAATTGATAGGTCGCGCGGCCTTGCTCAGGAACCGAAAGCCCACCGGCTATCTTCGTGTTCGTCCACTCGCCGGGCACACGCGCGACCAAGGGCGGGATGCTTCGCGCGGCGCGCGCGCCAAGCGGAGACCGCCAATAGAATGTCCAGTCGCCGCTTAACTCAACGGGGCGGCTCAGCGCGCCCCACTGCTTAAAAGAGACGACACCTTGCTTTATATCGGGTGCGTCTTTGGCAATTGGATTGGCATAAAATGGTGCGGTGACCAGGCACAGAAACAGCAATATGATGATACCAAAACCGAGACGCCGCGCTTGCGACGCTGGTTTGACAAACTGGTGTGATGTCAGACTAACGTCCGCCATTCTTTCCCTCAATGCCGTTGCAAGGTAACAAAATCATACGCTGGACGACCGTCTTCACTCAGATGAGCGGTGCGTCCGGTTTCATGCCATATCTTAGTGTCAATTTTGGGGAAAACCGTGTCGCCAGCAAAATCGGCATGGACTTCGGTTATTTCGATCCGGTCGCTATGATCGAGAAAAAGCGCATAGATTTCGGCCCCGCCAATGATCGAGACACGCGGCGCGTTGGCAAGTGCCAGCGCTGCCTTAACCGAGGATACGGTTTCCGCACCCTCTTCGTTCCAATCGGGATTGCGGGTCAAAACGATATGACGCCGTCCGGGCAACAGCCCAGGCAGGCTTTCAAATGTCTTACGCCCCATGATCATCGGCGCGCCCTGCGTCAGTGTTTTGAAGTGGCGTAGGTCAGCCGGGATATGCCACGGCAATTGGCCATTCGCACCGATTATGCCGTTTCGCGCACGTGCGACGATCAATATGACTTCGGGATGGTTCACACAGCCACCGGAGCGGAAATATGGGGATGTGCTTCATAACCTTCGATGACGAAATCCTCATAATTATAGCTGTCGATTGACGGCGCACGCTGTTTGATTGCAAGCGTTGGCAATGCTTTTGGCGCGCGCGTCAATTGCAAGCGCGCTTGCTCCAAATGGTTCGAATAAAGATGGCAGTCGCCCCCCGTCCAGACGAAATCACCAACGCCAAGTCCGCACTGATCAGCGAGCATATGCGTGAGCAAAGCATAGGAGGCGATGTTGAAGGGGACGCCGAGGAAGACATCGCACGACCGCTGATAAAGCTGGAGCGAGAGCTTGCCATCGGCCACATAGGTTTGGAAAAGGCAGTGGCACGGCGCGAGCGCCATCCGATCAAGTTCAGCAGGATTCCACGCGCTGACAATTTGGCGGCGTGAGGCTGGATTGGTGTTGATTTGATTGATCAGCAGCGCGATTTGATCCACCGAAAGACCGCCCTCGCCGCGCCAATCGCGCCACTGTTTGCCGTAAACCGGGCCAAGATCGCCGTTTGCATCGGCCCATTCATCCCAGATACTGACCTTATTCGCTTTGAGCCAAGCGGTGTTGGTATCGCCGCGCAGGAACCATAGCAGCTCGATAATGATCGAGCGCAGATGCAGCTTCTTGGTGGTGACGAGCGGAAAGCCTTTTGAGAGGTCAAACCGCATCTGATGTCCGAACACCGAGCGCGTCCCAACGCCGGTACGGTCAGCCTGCTCAACCCCCTCGTCGAGGATTCGCTGCATAAGATCAAGATAGGCGCGCATTAAGGTTCCTTATGCGCGCCTATTGAATTTGGCTAGAGCGCCGCCTTAAGCGCTTCAACCAGATCAGTTTTCTCCCATGGGAAGAAGTCGCCCTCTGGCTTGCGGCCAAAATGGCCATAGGCGGCGGTTTTGCGGTAGATTGGCTTGTTGAGGCCAAGATGCGTGCGGATGCTACGCGGGGTGAGCCCGCCAAGCGCTGCGATGCTCATGATTGCGGCTTCGATTTTGTCATCACCGACCGTGCCGGTTTCATGCGTATCGACATAAAGCGACAGCGGCTTTGATACGCCAATCGCGTAAGCAAGCTGGATCGTGCA
>JAYTMV010000360.1:0-4911 GCA_043728175.1 Sphingomonadales bacterium | reverse complement strand
AGCGCTTGTGGTAGGCAATCGCAGTGTATATCCAAGAAGCATAGGCATCCGAACCATTAAAACAGGATAGATATCAATGCCCTGGACAAGAGATGAAATGGCTGCGCGCGCGGCGAAGGAGCTTCAGGACGGCTATTATGTCAACCTTGGCATTGGCATCCCGACGCTGGTTGCAAACCACATTCCGGACGGTGTTACGGTGACGCTCCAAAGCGAAAATGGCATGCTTGGTATTGGCCCATTCCCCTATGCGGGAGAGGAGGATGCTGATCTGATCAACGCGGGCAAGCAAACGATAAGCGAATTACCGCAGACCGCTTATTTCGACAGCGCGGCGAGCTTTGCGATGATCCGTGGCGGGCATATTGATCTCACCGTGCTCGGCGCGATGGAGGTTGCGGAGAATGGTGATATCGCCAATTGGATGATCCCCGGCAAGATGATCAAAGGCATGGGCGGTGCGATGGATCTGGTCGCGGGGGTCAAGAAGATCATCGTCGTGATGGAGCATAATAGCAAGGATGGCGGCGCAAAGTTCATCCCGGCGTGCACTTTGCCGCTGACTGGCAAGAATGTGGTCGATATGATCATCACTGATCTGGCGGTGTTCCAGCGGCTCGATCATGCCAGCCCGTTCAAGCTGCTTGAAATGGCCCCCGGCGTAAGTGCTGACGAGGTCAAGGCCAAAACGACCGCGCATTATATCGCGTGAACCAGTCGCCGCTTAATTACTGGCTGATCAGCGGTGGCCTATTAAGCGCGATTGCAGCGCTGATGCACATCGCGATCATTATCGGTGGGCCGGACTGGTATCGCTTTTTCGGGGGCTGGGCTGATCCCAAGATTGCCATTGCTGCGGACAGCGCTTGTGATCATTTCAGACATTTTTCTGCTGCGTGCGCTGGCAGTAGTGCCTTTCCTTCTCACGCCCACCGAACAAAGCCCCACTTTCTGGCTGTGGAGTTCAGCCATCGTCCTCATTTACGGGCTGACCTATGCGATTGGCACTCGGCAGGCTTGGCCGCATCTTTAGCAAGTGGATATGAAATGACTTACACCCTGATCACCGCAAACCGCAATTATTCAAGCTGGAGCCTGCGCACTTGGCTGCTGATGAAGGGGCTGGGGATTGCGTTTGAGGATCGGCTTGAGCCTTTCACCAAGGCATCCAATTACGGCGCATTCCGGAGTTTTTCGCCGACGGGGCAAGTGCCCGTGCTGATTGACGGGGATCGCACGATCTGGGATTCGCTTGGCATTGTGCTTTATCTGGCCGAGCTTCATCCCGGTGTTTGGCCAAAAGATGAGGCCGCGCGAAGCTGGGCGATGTGCGCGACTTCGGAAATGCACTCCGGCTTTTCTGCCCTTCGTGAGTGTTGCACGATGAATGTTGGAGTCCGTGTTCGCCCGAAACCAATGTCGGATGCGCTCAAGGCCAATATCGCACGGATCACTGAACTTTGGGAGGACGGGCTAACGCGCTTTGGCGGGCCGTATCTCGCGGGTGCGGAATTCAGCGCGGTTGACGCCTTCTTCGCGCCCGTCGCTTGGCGTGTACGGACTTATGGGCTTGATGTCGGTAAAGGGCAGGCTTGGGTCGATCATATCATCGCGCACCCGGCGATGCAGCAGTGGGAGGCCGAAGCGCTTCAAGAAAGCTGGCGCGAAATTGGCCATGAGGAGGAACTTGCCGCGTGTGGGGATATTACCGCTGATTATCGCAGCGCTTAGGACAGCGCCTGTACCCCATCTTGATTGACCGCTTCCCGCCCCGCCCGGTGGCGCGCGGGCAGACCCCACCACGGCACATAGGGCGAGATATGATGCTCATGATGATAGCCGAAATGAAAGCAGGAAAAGAGCGAGGCAAAGACGCCGTAAGGTGATGTCCGCGCATTGTGGCAATCAGCAAATCCGGCTTCGCTTTCGTGGCGGTGCGGCAAAAAAGTGCCGAAATAGAAAAGCTGGAGCGATGATATGATCGCTGGCCCGCCGTAAAGGATGACGACATTCACCGGATCAAATTTGAACAGCAGGATATAGCTCCACGTCACCGCAAACACGTAAATCGTGGGCATCACCCCGAAATAGCGCTTCAAAAATGTGAAATACCACGGCCAGAATGCCGTCGGATGGTCGGCGTCAAAATCAGGATCGCGCGCCGTGCCTGAATATTTGTGATGATCGATATGCGCATCACGCAATTTGCGCCAGCCAAAGCCCGCGTAAACAAACAGCATCAGTCCGCCGATAAATCCGCTCACCCTTGGCCAACCAGGGATCAGCGACCCGTGCATCGCATCATGCGCGATAATAAACAGCCCGACCGACAACCAGCAGAGGAGCAGAAAAAGGATGGGGACAAGCGGCGCAGTAGTCGCGCTAACCTCAAAAAACGCCACCGCATAAATATGCAACGCAAGCCAGCTTCCGAAAATCAGCGCGACGAGCCCAAGCCCAATCGTACCCTGCCAAGGCTCAGGCTTGGCAAATCGCATAAGCGATGCGGGCTTTGGATCAGAAAGTGCCATCGTCAAGCGACTACCAGCTTACATGATAAAGGGAAAGCAGCGATAGGTTTGCCCCCTTTCGCAAATCGGCCTTTGTGATTAGGGACACTGGCATGGCTAGCAAACCGCGCACGCTCTATGAGAAAATCTGGGATGCCCACGTCGTTGACCGGCGCAGAGATGGCACCTGCCTCATCTACATTGACCGTCACCTTGTTCATGAGGTGACGAGTCCGCAGGCGTTTGAGGCGCTGCGGATCAGTGGTCGGAAGGTACGTCGCCCCGATCTTACGCTTGCCGTGCCCGACCATAATCTGCCGACGACCGCGCGGCGCGATGCTGCGGGCAATCGTCTGCCCATTGCTGACCTCGAAAGCGCAGCGCAATTGGCGGCTCTTGAACATAACGCGCCTGAATTTGGTATCCGTTATATCGGCGCGACTGATGCTGAGCAGGGCATCGTCCATGTCGTTGGGCCTGAACAAGGCTTCTCGCTCCCCGGCACCACGATTGTCTGCGGCGATAGCCACACCGCCTGCCACGGCGGGCTTGGCGCGCTGGCCTTCGGGATTGGCACGAGCGAAGTTGAGCATGTACTTGCGACGCAGACTTTGCTGCTCGCTCAGTCAAAAACGATGGAAGTCCGCGTTGAGGGCGATGTCGGGCCGGGCGTGACCGCAAAGGATATCATCCTCCATATTACCGGCGTTATTGGGGCGGCGGGCGGCAATGGCCATGTTATCGAATATACTGGCAGCACGATCCGCGCACTTTCAATCGAGGGCCGCCTGACGATCAGCAATATGGCGATTGAGGGCGGCGCGCGCGCTGGGCTTATTGCCGCCGATGAAACGACCTTTGCCTATTTGAAAGGCCGCCCCATGGCCCCAAAAGGTGCCGACTGGGACGCAGCGGTCGCTTACTGGCGCGCACTCGCGACTGATCCGGGCGCTACCTATGACAAGCAAGTGATCATCAACGCCGCTGACATCGCGCCGAGCGTGACATGGGGCACCAGCCCCGAGGATGTCCTTCCTATCACCGGCACCGTACCCGATCCGATGAGTTTTGCCGATCCGTCAAAG
This sequence comes from Sphingomonadales bacterium, assembly GCA_043728175.1. GTDB lineage: Bacteria > Pseudomonadota > Alphaproteobacteria > Sphingomonadales > Sphingomonadaceae > Aquisediminimonas. The sequence goes on along the minus strand of JAYTMV010000360.1, from coordinate 1,316 downwards.
CAGGTCGCCGCGCAAAAATCGCTTGAGTATATGGGGCTGACACCTGGCACACGGATGGTCGATATTGAGGTGCAGAATATCTTCATCGGCAGTTGCACCAACAGCCGCATCGAAGACCTCCGCGCCGCCGCCGCCGTGCTCAAAGGCCGCACTAAGGCCGCAAACGTCAAATGGGCGATCGTTGTGCCGGGGTCAGGCTTGGTCAAGGCGCAAGCCGAAGCCGAAGGGCTAGACCGCGTATTTATCGAAGCCGGCCTTGAATGGCGAGAACCCGGCTGTTCAGCGTGCCTTGGCATGAACCCCGATAAAGTGCCACCGGGCGAACGCTGCGCTTCAACCAGCAATCGCAACTTTGTCGGGCGGCAGGGGCCGGGGAGCCGGACGCATTTGGTGTCACCCGCGATGGCTGCGGCTGCGGCGGTTACTGGGCGGCTGAGTGATGTGCGGGAATTTATGCAATAATTACATAAATATCATGTTCTGATTGACATTCATGACATTCATGACATTCTATGGCATTGAATTTTGAATTGAATCAGTCAAGGAATTTGTCATGGCAAAACTCGTCTCAACTCTCCGACAAGTGCTTCAGAATATCCCGCTTTACGAACCCGAATTGCAGAAGAGTAACGCACTGCAGGGTCGGCTCTCTTTTGCACGCGCATGGTATGCTTGGCGCGATGCTGCTGGAAAGTGGCATTTCGCACCCTCGAAATTCTGCGGCTACCTGGGCATGACGGCCTTTGAATATGTCAATGAAGATAACCTTGATGGTCGCCGAACTGAGCGGCAACTTTCCAATTGGTTTACCGAAGTTCCACAAAGTGACCCGCTTTACCAAACTCTTGCTAGTGAATTAGGCTCATTACTCGAAATATACGGTAAGATTCCAAGTGCAAAAATGCGAATCAATGTTGAAAAGTCATTTTGGGAGAGTCATTTATCCGTTTCTAAAGATGGATTAGATAGTTCACTGACCGACTTGTTAATCATTGTTGCGCGTCAACTTCCAATGGCCGCGCGTATCCGTTTGAAAGCGGTGCTTTGACGCCGTTCAAATCGTTCAAAGCGGGAAAGCTTCCTGCAAACCGGATCAACCAAGCATTGGGCACAGAACTTGACCCAGCCGAGGTCTGGGTCAGCAAGGCCTGCCATGCACACATTGCCAATGATCACGCTGAAGATTACAAACTGATCATCGATAATATCGGCGAAATCATTTCTGATCCAACATGGGCAAGGCAGGATTATCGGCACGGCGATAACTTCTATGTCGTTCGTCAGGTCGGCAGCGCGGCTGATGAAGGGCTGGTACT
>JAYTMV010000359.1:0-5128 GCA_043728175.1 Sphingomonadales bacterium | reverse complement strand
GAACCTCCCAGCCCAAATCCTTCCACGGCGTATCCATGCTAAATTCGTAATGCCGCGCCAGCGAACTCAGCACTTGCATATAATATGGCGACGGCGGGTTTGATTTCGCCCAAGGGAAAATCGCGCCCTTCTTGATGCTTAGATCATGATTGGGAACGACAAGATCGGGGTCGAAATAGAGCTTTTCACCAAGCCCGTCACACGCCGGACACGCCCCCTGCGGCGCGTTAAAGCTGAACAGGCGCGGCTCGATCTCGGCAATCGTGAAGCCGGAGACTGGGCAGGCGAATTTTTCGGAGAAGATGATGCGTCCGGGCGGAGCATTGTCGGATAAAACTGATTTCTTTCCCTCTCCCTCAAGGGGAGAGGGTGGCTCGCGAAGCGAGTCGGGAGAGGGATTACTCGTTGTGAGATCCCCTCTCCCTGCGGCTTCGCCGCTTTCCCTCTCCCCTTCAAGGAGAGGGAGGGGATCAACATAAGCGAGCCCCTCGGCAAGTTTCAGCGCCTGCTCAAACGAGTCCGCCAGCCGCGCCGCGATCCCTTCGCGCACGACAATGCGGTCAACCACCACCTCAACGTCATGCTTATATTTCTTATCAAGCGCGGGCGCGTCCTCAATATCGTAAAACTGCCCATCGATGCGGACGCGGGTGAAACCTGCCTTTTGCCACTCGGCGAGTTCCTTCCGGTATTCGCCCTTGCGTCCGCGCACGACGGGGGCGAGCAGAAACAGCCGCGTTCCTTCGGGTAGTGCCATGACGCGATCAACCATTTGGCTGACGGTTTGCGCACTGATCGGCAGGCCAGTCGCGGGCGAATACGGCACACCAACGCGCGCCCACAACAGACGCATATAATCGTAAATCTCAGTGACGGTCGCCACCGTTGAACGCGGATTGCGGCTGGTGGTTTTTTGCTCAATGCTAATCGCGGGCGACAGCCCGTCAATATGATCGACATCGGGCTTTTGCATCATCTCCAAAAACTGCCGCGCATAGGCCGAAAGCGACTCAACATAGCGCCGCTGCCCCTCGGCATAGATCGTATCGAACGCGAGGCTCGATTTGCCAGAGCCGCTCAGTCCAGTGATCACCGTCAGCGTATCACGCGGAATATCAACATCCACGCCCTTGAGATTATGCTCGCGCGCGCCGCGAACGCTAATGTGGGTCAGCATACGGTAAACCTATGCTTTTGGATGTGAGTCAGCATGAGAAGCCTGTTCCACATCTGTTCGGGAAGGGCAAGAGGGGGAAAGCGACGTGGTGGGAATTTTGGGGGTGTGATGGCGGTCACGCGTAGGCTGATGAACAGATCAATAGATTAGATCAATGTTACAAAGAAACATCAGACGCGGATTATCGCTGCTTTGCCTCATCATCTCAGTCGGTGGTTGCACAACCATTCGTAGCGGTGATGTCGGTCGTGTGCGAACATATGTCGGCGTAGTTCGTGTCGTGACACCAAATGTCGTTGGCGATGTTACAGCGATTGATGTGAAATCATTGGGCATAGGTTGGGATCAGGGGCCATTTCTAGGCTGGAAAGCCGCAAATCACATCTCGGCTGACCCAAGCAAATGCCAGTTACTGATCGTCGCGCGATCACGAGCACAGATGCAAAATGCCGAAAATATCCTCAACTTGCTGAAAGGACAAAACACATGCGTAGCGAACTTTTCCGAGCGACAATAACTCTCGCCATTGTTGGCGTTTGCGGCGGTTGCTCCCAAACGACCCGACACAGTAACACGATGATCTTCGGTACGAACACATCTCTTGGTATTAAAGCAGGGACTGATACCGCCAAGATACCGTCATTCCTCGTCGGCTATGACCGGCAGGAAGTGGTGATAATGCCGCTTGTCGCGAATACGGTTGAAAAGAATGGAGCAAATAACAAGCTGAGTCCGTGCGATCTGAAAGCGGCGGCAACCGAACAATTGAACAGCAAATATTCGGTTCATCCCTGCTCGCTGGTCGCGGTAAATAACAAGATGCAGGACAGCTATTCGGTGCTCGCAAGCTTTGGTGCAAGTTTCGACGGCTCATCAGGTTCGACCGAGGCTAAAGCCAAAGGCGGCTTGGCGCAATATTTTGCAACCGGTGTAGCTGCCCAGATTTTGGCAACCATGGGCGGCGCGGCGGTTGTTTCAGTTGGCGAGGCTGCCCTAAAATCGGCTGAAAAGGCACCTGAAGTTGCCAAAGCCATCCCCACATTATTCGGGAGGCCGTTTGGCACCGATGATGGTGGTGTAGGCAGCGGCTCCGCCTATCAAAAATTTGAGGCGTCGCTAATAGCGAAGATCCGCGCTGCTGGCCTTGCCGGAAATCTTCCTGCAAAAATTCTGGCGTTTGAACAAGCTGCTATGATCGACACCGGCATGCGCGCGGCCTGTACGACGAGTGATGCCTGCCTCACACGTATGAGTGACTATCCCCAATATTTCGAACGCTACACCGAGGGCGGCAGTTCGGAAAAGATGGAATCTGCCCTCAAATCTTGGTAATTGGAGGAAATTGAAATGGGCAATGTGACGATCCGCTGCGTAAAGACGGAAACTGAAGCATTTAACCTCGCTAATACCGCCGCGACGGCCGGAAAAAAGGTCGCAGTTGCCGGGCCGACAAATGTTGTTCACATCCGGGGCGATTCGCCAGACCTGATTGAGTGGGACAGCGGGCCTAATTCTGATTGGTATGTGGTGATCGCAACCGAAGACGATTTGGTTATGCCTTAACCCCAGCCTCTGCGCTAAATCGATACCTTATCGCGAGTCACAACCCAAATCGCTTGTGACTCGCGAAAAAGACGCGCAGGCCAGTTTGCAGCGCTTCCCGCCTCCCTTCGTCGTCAAATTCTTATCGTTAATCGATATCTGCGCTGTTCATCCAACGCATCGATCACTCAATCGAACGCGGCGTGACCGGATCATCGCAATCGCCTTACGAGTGTCATCACCACCCGGTATTCATTCCCCAACCCAAGCCGGGCCAATAAGGAGATTGACCATGTACATTCGACACACAGTGTTTGCGGCTTTTGCCAGTATCATCGCCATTGCCCCGGCAGCGGCATCGCCGTCCGCACCAGCCACGCATATTGTCCGTTATTCAGATCTCGATCTAACCAAGGAAGCCGGTCGCGCGACGCTGGATCGCCGGATCAATCAAGCGGTGCGCACGGTTTGCGGCAGCGCTTCATCATCAGCGCTTCAAGACAAGCTCAATGTTGAGAAATGCTATGCGGCAGCCCGTGCTTCAGCAAAGGCACAAATGTCAGAAAAAGGTTAATGGGTGCGTGCGATCACTTGCCGACTCAAAAATATATATGTATAAATGCGACAGAGGTTAAATCCTCGGGTCGTAGACTCAGCGTCTGCTTCGAACATGCACCTCCCCCCTTGCATGCATGTTGGAAGCAGACGTTTTTTTTTAAATCAGAGGTTAACGCGCGATCCATTGCCCGGAATTGCGATACTCTTCGCGCACATCCGACTCGGGCAGCGCGCCCGCGACATAACGACGATCCGCAGCAATATTGACGGGCGGTGCCGCTTCAGAATTGATGGGCGGCGCTGGCACTACAGAAAGCCCCTGCGGCATCACTTCACCCGCCGTAGCGAACACCAACGGATCGGCGGGCACGCCAATCTTGGCGCGTGGCCCCGGCGTTGGTTCATTGCCACGGTAGCTATCATAAAACGCCTTTGGTGCCCCTGCTCCGCCGGGAAGCCGATAGAATATGTGTGCGCCGTAAATCCCGACCGGGGTTAGCGTTTTGCCCCATGACGGCGCAACCGCGAGCGTATGATAATTGGTTGCAAGACCCGCAGGCGCATGAACATAGCCCGCAAGGGCCGCCTGCGCGACACGGCGCGCGCGCACCCAACCGCTAAGCGAAGGTGCGCGCGCCAAAGCCCCGTCACAGCCAAAGGTAAATTGGCACAGCGTACCGGGCCGTTCAGTCCCCTGATAAACCACATCGCACACGGTATCGGGCCATGCAGGATGGCGAACGCGGTTGAGGACAACCTGCGCCACCGCGCGCTGGCCCTCATCAGGCTCATTTGCGGCTTCATAATAAATCGCAGCAGTCAAACACAGCGAGGCGCGCAGCGTATCGGTCGCGTTGCGGCCCTTAAACACATAGGGCGTCGCGGCCGCCCCAACCGAATAAGCCGAAGCCTCAAGCATCACGAACACGCTCCCGATTTCAGCCGTAATCAAATCGGCGCTGCCCGTGGTCATCGGTTCTGCGCTAAGGGTTGCGGATTGCAAAAGCTGCATCGGATCAACCGCCGGGTTAAACGGCCTCGGCGCGTCAAGCATGATGCTCACCGCTGCGCCGCGCGAAGTTAATGGCGTCCGCGCGCCAGCAAGCGACTGGATGCAACTTGCCGGGAGCGCGAGCAATGCAAAGGCGAAGAGCGCGCGCGCAGCATTGGCCATCCGAAAATGCCCCGCGCCGCGCTTAATGCTTACTCTCGCCATTGTTATCCCAAATTACGCGCGCAATGCCCCTACGCGTGTTTGCCCTTAGCGTGAAAAACCCCGCCCGGCTTCCCCCAAAATCGGTTAATCTCGGGTTGTTCCGTGGCGGGACATATAGTGTGGCAAAGATTAACGGCGGCTGTTCGCGCCGCAAAGGCTATTAACCAACAATCTCTTCTGGCTTAAAGAAATAGGCGATCTCAATCGCGGCATTTTCATCCGAATCCGAACCGTGGACTGAGTTGGCTTCGATGCTTTCGGCGAGTTCCTTGCGGATCGTGCCGGGTTCAGCGTTCGCAGGATTGGTCGCGCCCATGATGTCGCGGTTGCGCTGCATCGCATTTTCGCCCTCAAGCACCTGAACCACAACCGGGCCGGAAATCATGAAGGTCACCAGTTCACCAAAGAAAGGCCGCTCTTTATGGACAGCATAGAAGCCCTCGGCCTGATCGCGCGTCATGTGAATCCGCTTTGAAGCAACAACGCGCAGGCCACCATCCTCAAGCATCTTGGTCACCGCACCCGTCAGATTGCGCCGCGTGGCATCAGGCTTGATGATCGAAAAAGTGCGTGTACCGGCCATTTGATAAACTCCAGAGATTGGGATTAAAGTTGGCCGCGCGTCTAGCTTGTGC
>JAYTMV010000358.1:0-3867 GCA_043728175.1 Sphingomonadales bacterium | reverse complement strand
TTCTGGCAAGTGCTTGAAGGGCTGATCCCGGCGGAGGAAATCGCGCGTATTATTGCGCTTCAGCAGGGGGATTGAGTTCAGCGCTGCGCCGCGCCGCTGCCGCTAACGTGTCTGCAACGCGCGCCGCGAATACGGCCCCTTCATCAAGCACGGCGAGCCCTGCCTGCGTCGTGCCGTTCGGGCTTGTCACGCGTTTGGCCATTGCGGCTGGCGCTTCGCCACTGGTTTCAAGAAACGCCGCTGTGCCGCCGACCGTTGCCAGCGCCATCCGCGCCGCCTGTGCCTCAGGCAGACCAAGCGCTGCGCCCCCTTGCGCCATCGCCTCAATGAAACGCGCGACAAACGCCGGGCCAGAACCTGACAGCGCGGTCACCGCGTCAAAATGAGTTTCTGCGCCAAGCCATTCGACCACGCCAAGCGGGGTCATCAGGGCTTCAAGCCGCACCGCCTCTGGCTGTCCCGCAACACCGTAAAGCGCAACCACACCGGCCCCGATGGCAACCGGCAGATTGGGCATTGCCCGCGCAACGTTCAAAGGCACTGGAAAACGCGCGCGCAGTGTAGAAAGCGTGACCCCAGCAAGAATTGAAACCAATAACGTCTCGCGTGCCAACCGTGGCGCAATCGCCGCAGCTACAGTGTCAAGCATTTGTGGCTTTACCGCGAGGAGCAGCACTGACGGCTGCGGCGCATCTGCGTCAGGCGTTGCCAAAACCGTAACCCCCTGCCCTACCATCGGCAGAGCGGGATCAATCACGGTTACCTTGGCCGGATCAAGTCCACACGCGATCCAGCGATCAAGCATCGCCCGGCCCATATTTCCGCACCCAACAATCCAGAGCGTGCCGCCCGCCAAAATGCCCGGATCAAGCCTCGCCATGTGTTTCGACCATCGCCGCAGCAATTGCCTCCGCAGGAGATTTACCGCCCCACATCACAAACTGGAAGACAGGATAGAAGCGGTCAAGCTCGCCAATCGCTGCATCAACCACCGCCTCAGCCTGATCGGGGGCAAGCGTCAGTTCATCCTGACCGTCGAGCAGCGTTGCGTGGCGAAACACCAGCGCGCCATTGCCCGACCATAATTCAAAATGGCCAATCCACAATTGCTCGTTGATCAAGCCAATCGTTTCATAAATCGCCGGATACTGATCCTTGGTCACTTTTATATCGGGCAGTGCCAGAAATTGCAGAACACGGTCATCATCACGCCAAATCCCGCGCAGCTCATATTGGCCCCACGCCCCCGGCGTTACCGCCACGACCTCTTCCTCACCAACCCGGTCATGGCTCCAGCCGTGCGCCGAAAAAAAGGCTTCAAGTTCATCAATCGGGGTTGTCCCCGGCTGGTTTACTTCAATATCGTCAATAGTCATTGCCGCCCTTTGCCCCGGTTTGCCCGCAAGCATCAAGGGCAGCGATGAAAAAGCTGTGGATATCAGGCTTTTGGTGCGGCTGGCTTCTTCGCCTTGGCCGGCGCAGAAAGGCTGGCCTCAAGCGCGTCAAGCCGCTTGCGAAGTACGTCAGCATCGTCGCGCGCAGCCGCAGCCATTGCTTTCACCGCTTCAAATTCTTCGCGCGGGACAAAATCAAGCCCGCCAATCCATTCCTTGGCGCGTTCACGCGTTGACGCTTCGGCTTCGCGGCCCATGCCAGCGATTGTGCCCGCAGCACCGTTCACCATTTTGACTAGGTCATCAAAAATACGGTTTTGTGATTGCATCGTCGTTACTCCATTATGTGGATGATATCGCTTGCGCCTTATTTGGGAATGCAGACGCGCAACCGCAAGGCAGCGCTATAATATGATTTCGGTTTTCACTGGCTCAGGCGCCATCCGCTCAGCGTCGGGATTAAGCGTATCAAACTGATAGTTGAGGACAGACGCAAACGTGAGCCACGCCAGATACGGCAGCATTAGCCAAGCCGCCGCCTTGCGGACGCGTGCAAAGGCAAAAGTCGTTACCCCGGCTGCGACCAAGATCATCACGATCAGGACGAGCGCGGCGCTGACTTGGTGCATCAAGAAAAATGTCGGTGACCATGCCAGATTGAGCGTGAGTTGAAATGCAAACAGGTAGATCGCGGTCGTCCGGCCTGCCGCGCCGCGCGCATCGATGATGAGCGCAAGCGCAAAACCCTGCATCGCATAAAGGATGCTCCACGCCACCCCGAACAGCCACCCCGGCGGCTGCATCGCCGGCTTTACCAACATCGCAAACCAGCGATTTTCTTCACCTGAATTGGCAAGGCTCCCCACGAGAAAGCCAAGAAAAATAACCAGCGGTACACATACTAAGGCGATCCGCGTGAACGACATCCGTAACTGAGACTTTGAGGCCAATTCGCCCATATGCGATTCCCTAAAACATCGTGCCGCTATAGAATGGCCGCGCCTGAAGCGCAAAAGCGGGATTATCGCTTCGGTGGCAATGGAAAGAAGCCTGACGTGCGCCGGACATAATCCTCATAACCGGGGCGGGTTTTTTTGAGGCTGCGTTCGAGCATGGGGACGCCGCTGAGCCGGGTCAGAAGCCATGTGATCAGCAGCGGCCCCGGCAGCGCCCACCAGCCGGGGCAGGCCTCTGCTGCGATCAAATACAGCCCCCACCAGGTGCAGGCATCGCCGAAATAATTGGGGTGACGGGTGTAGCGCCACAGACCAGTATCAAGTACTTTGCCCGCCATTGCGGGGTCGCTACGGTGGCGGTTAAGCTGGCCGTCGCCGATGCTTTCAAACAGGATGCCGATGATCGCGATGATCGCGCCAATGCCAGCGAGGATGCCGACGGGCTGGGTTGATACTTGGCCCAACTGGACGGCGAGGCAGACGATGAAGAGCATCGGCCCCTGCATCGCGAACACCATAATAAGCGCGGCCTTGCCAAAGCTCCAGCGGTTCTTCTCCATCGCGTGGCCGAGAATTTTTTTATAGCGCGGATCTTCGCCGTGCGCGCGCCAGCGGGTGAAGAGGTGTGACGCAAGCCGCAGCCCCCACAGCAGGCATAGCCCCGTGAGCAGCCACTTTCGCGCGGGATCGCCCTCGGTTTGAAAATAACTGCTGACCGCGAGCATCACCATCCCGAACGCCCAGAAGGCGTCAATGAACGAGACGTCGCGGATACGGATGCTATACAGCCATAGGATCATCACCGCGACCGTGATGATCGCGAAATTGGTGATGAGGAGCGTCGTTATGGCCAAGGCTTAACGCACTTCCACTAACGCACTCGCGGCCCGCCAAAGGGCAGCGGTGGCGGTGGCTTGCGGTCACGCCGTGGCATTTGCGCCTGATAGGCATGGCCGCAGTGCGCGACGCAATAAGGGAAGCCGGGGTTCACCTTGTCTCCGCAGAAATGGAAGTTCGGTTCACCGGGGTGACCAAGCGGCCATTTGCAAATGCGCTCATTGAGATCGAGCAGGCTCGTCTTGCCCGCGATTTCGGCGCTTGGCTTGGCGGGGACAAGGCGACGCGGCGGCGCTGGCGTGGCAGGCGGCGCTTGATCGCCCGGCCCTTGGCGCAAGAAACCACCGGGGCCGATTGAGCGCAACTGTGCGCCGGTCGGGGCGTGCGGCGATGTTGGCACGGGAACTGGCGTGGGTGCCGCAGCACTTGGCGGCGGCGGGGGCGTGCGCGCAACGATAGGCTCAGGACGCGGCGGCGCTGCTTCGATAGGGCGCGGCGCTGGCTTGGCGGCCTTTGCTGCTGCGGCTTTTTTGGCGCCTGATTTGTCATCATCGTTTGATTTAACGGGCGACGGGCGCGACTGGAGATCAAGCCGATGCGCTTTACCAATCACGGCGTTACGGCTGACGCCGCCAAGCTCTTCGGCAATCTGGCTTGCCGTCATACCTTTTTCCCACATC
>JAYTMV010000357.1:0-8116 GCA_043728175.1 Sphingomonadales bacterium | reverse complement strand
GTCGCTTGGTCAAACAGCCGCGACGCGAGCGCGAAGGATTTTGATCCTTTGGCGATGCTGTCACGCGCAGCCATGACTAGGGCAGCGCGGTTTTGCACTACAGATCGGATACCTTCATCGCGAAGATCGTTTCGTGCGGCGTATAGGCCGCCATTTGATCAAGCAATCCGTCAAGCTGATCGTCAACGATCAAGATATTCTGGTGCTGCGCGCGGACGAAGCCGACCTGCGCCATATGCGCATTAAACGCGATCAGATGATCAAAATAGCCCGCAACATTGAGCAGACCGACAGGCTTTTTATGATAGCCAAGCTGAGACCAGCTAATCGCCTCCCACAGCTCATCCATCGTGCCGACGCCGCCGGGAATGGTGATGAACCCGTCGCAGAGGTCAGTGAACATCGCCTTGCGTTCGTGCATTCCTGAAACGGTATGAAGCTGCGTACAGCCAGTGTGGGCAACCTCGGCGCGCCATAGCGCTTCGGGGATAATCCCGATGACTTCGCCGCCTGCCTCAAGCGCGCTATCGGCGACCGCACCCATCAGGCCAAGCCTGCCACCACCGTAAACGAGGCCGATACCGCGCTCGGCCAAACTGCGGCCAACCATCCTTGCGGACTCGATATAGACCTCATCAGCGGGTGAAGCTGACCCGCAGTAAACGGCGATCCGCTTCACCGCATATCCTCAAGCATCAATGCCGCTGTCGCCTTGGCACTGCCGACAACTCCCGGAATGCCCGCGCCGGGATGCGTGCCAGCGCCAACAAAATAGAGGTTGGGGATCGCATCATCGCGGTTGTGAACGCGGAACCAAGCGCTTTGTGTAAGCACGGGTTCCAAACTGAAGGCACTGCCCAAATGGGCATTCAAATCACGGCTAAAGTCGGTCGGCGCGTAGAAAAACTCTGTCATGATGCGTTCGCGAATATCAGGGATGAAGCGCTTTTGGATTTCATCAAGAATCCGTTCCTTGAGCATTTCACCGACATTCCCGTCCCAATCCGCAGGGAATTGCCCCATATGCGGCACCGGGCAAAGGACGTAAAAGGCCGAACATCCCTCAGGCGCCATGCTCGGATCGGTCACGGTGGGGTGGTGAAGGTAGAGCGAAAAATCCTCCGAAAGGACGCCGTGATCATAAATGTCCTTGAGCAGTCCGGCATAACGCGGGCCGAACATGATCATGTGGTGGGGGATGCCCGGCCAAGCGCCCTTCATCCCAAAATGATAGACATAGAGTGAAGGCGAATAGCGCTTCTTGAGCAGCGACTGCGCGGCCCGCTTTCCGCGCGGGGACTTTGCCATCAAATCGCGGTATGTGTGGACGATATCAGCGTTGCTGGCGACCGCATCTGTATCGGTGCGCCAGCCGCTCTTGGTGCGCACGCCAACCACTTTATCGCCCAGCGTTTCAATCTCTTCCACGCCGTCATCAAGGCGCATCACCCCGCCAAGCCGCTCAAAATGGGTAACCATTCCGGCAATCAACTTGCTCGTGCCGCCGCGTGCGAACCAGACGCCACCGACTTTTTCAAGCTTGTGAATCAGTGCGTAAATCGAACTGGTCTTCATCGGATTGCCGCCGACGAGAAGCGTGTGGAAGGAGAGAACCTCACGCAATTTCTCATTCTTCACAAACGAAGAAACCATCGAATAGACCGAGCGCCATGCCTGCGCTTTCACCAGCGCGGGGCTCGCCGCGATCATCGATTTGAAGTCTAGAAAGGCGACCGTACCCAGCTTTTTATAGCCTTCCTCATAAACATATTCAGAATAAGCGAGGAATTTTTCATAGCCAGCCACATCCTCAGGATCGAGCTTGGCAATCTCTGCACGCAGTTCGGCTTCATCGTTTGAATAATCAAAATTGGTGCCATCTGGCCAGTTGAGGCGGTAAAATGGTTTGACTGGCATCAGTTCAACATCATCGGACATTTTATGCCCGGACAGCGCCCATAATTGCTCAAGACAATCAGGATCTGTGATCACGGTTGGCCCGGCATCAAAGGTAAACCCGTCTTTTTCCCAATAATAAGCGCGTCCACCGGGCTTATCACGTGCTTCAACGATGGTCGTTGCAATGCCCGCCGATTGAAGCCGAATGGCAAGCGCAAGCCCGCCGAAACCAGCGCCAATCACAACTGCCTTTTTCACTTTGTTCTCCTGAATAATGCGGCGACTGCGCGCCCGATAGGAACCGGGGGTTTGCCTGACAATATGCGCAGCTTGTCAGCCCAGGTGGATTGCCCAGCGTAAAAGCGGCGAATGAGGTTTGGCGCAAGGCGGTAAAAACGCTCAAGCACACGGTAACGCTGATCGGGATCGGCTGCGTGGAACAACATCTTGTCAAGCATCCGGTAATAACCGCGCGTCTGCCACTGCGCGTGGGCATAATCATGCGTCAGTTTCTGGAGGGCCGTACCTGAAAGATCGGGGGTGCGCGCGATGAGGCTGGCAAGGCGCACCGCATCGGGCAGCGAATAGCCGGTGGTCGGGTGAAACAGCCCGCTGCGCATCCCGGCCTTTGCCACATCCTCACCCGTTGAGGCCCAGTAAGCCGCAAAATCGCCACCCATTGTTACGGGGAGGACACCGCTTTCTTGGCGTTCGACGCGCGCCGGGTGCCAGCCCTTGGCCTTGGCATATTCGGTTACCCGCGCGCTCACGGCGGCGACATCAAGGTCTGATGTGTCGCTATAATAAGTATCCTCAACAAACACCTCGGTTTCGCTGAATGGCAGGCAGTAAACGAAGCGGTATCCGTCAAGTTGTTCCACGCTGGCGTCCATCACAATCGGTCGCGTCAGCCCGTGGGGCCGATCAAGCACGAGCAATTGCCCGACGAATTTCTGCCAGCCTGCCGACAGATGCGAAAAATCGCCAACGCCGCTCGCGTCGATTACGCCCTTGGCCTCAACCACGCGCTGATCATCAAGCGTGATCCGCGTTGCCGTCACCGAAACCGCGCGGGCTTTGATGATTTGATCGGGGTTGAGCTTCTGCCGCACAAAAGCGTCAAAATGCTCTGAGTCGATACTGTTATAGGTTGCTTTTAATGTGCGGCTGTGCGCGGGAAAGACGATGTCATAATCCTGCCAGCGCCAGCCGATCAGCGGCTCGACAATCGGCCAATCCTCGGGCGATATGTCCGTATCAAAAAATGACCAGACATGATTGCCGCCAAGCCGTGCGTCGCCCTCAATCACGCGGACATCAAGTTCAGGCCGGTGATGCTTGAGCGCGAGCGCAATCAAACCGCCCGCCAGCCCTCCGCCGACAATGGCGAGGTCACATATTGTCTTGCTCTGCACGGATGCAGCCCTAGCGCCTCTTGGGTTTAAGCGAAAGCATGTATAATGTGGCAGCCTATGTCGGCTCCGCTTGATCCTTCGCTGTTACTCAAGGCCTATGCGGCGGGCATTTTTCCGATGGCTGACGGGCGCGATGCCGCCGAGGTCTATTGGGTTGAGCCCAAAAAGCGCGGGATTTTGCCGCTTGATGATTTCCGCTTGTCACGCTCGCTTGCCAAAACGCTCAAATCGGGGCGGTTTGAAACCACGCTTGACCGCGCGTTTGGCGATGTTGTCGCGCTGTGCGCGGCTGAGGCGCCTGACCGCCCCTCGACTTGGATCAATGATCAGATTGAAACAGCAGTGACCCAGCTTCACAATGTCGGGAGCGCGCACAGCATTGAAACTTGGGCTGACGGTGAGCTTGTCGGCGGGCTTTACGGGATCAGGCTTGGCCGCGCTTTTTTTGGTGAATCGATGTTCAGCCGGGCAACCGACGCATCAAAGGTTGCGCTTGCGCATCTCGTGGCGCGGATGCGCGTGGGCGGGTTTACGCTGCTCGATTGTCAATTTATTACGCCGCACCTCGCCTCGCTTGGCGCGGTTGAGGTTGGGCGCAATCATTATATGACGTTGCTATCGTCCGCGCTCTCGGCCTCGGGTTCGGCAGATTTCCGTGCCTTTGATGCTTTGCCCGATAACGCCTTGGGTTCGCCGCGAATGACCGTGGTTTGCGGGCCAGTATCGGGGTGGCGCATCGTGCAGGCTTTGGCCCAAACGTCATAAATCGGATGCTCAACAACATTGAGCGAGGGTGATTCCTTAAACAGCCAGCCCGAAAATGCCTTGCGCCACTTGTCGTCACTGCCAAGCACGATCAGTTGGACGAACGCCCCGGTATAGGCTTCCTGCTCCCACGGTGCGGTTGTTTCACACGCCTTAAGGCGGACGACAACATCACCGATACGGACGGCTTCGCCCGGTTTCATCGTCAGATCGCGCCACAGACCGTTACGCTTGTTGAGCAGGCCAATCGTCGCCACGCGCTGTGCCATTGGCGTTAACGCCTTGGTGGGCGGTGGTTCTGGCGCTACCTTGGGTGCAGCGGGCTTTGCAGCCGTTACCACTTTGGGCGCAGTTACAGGCGCGGTTGGTTTGGGCGTTTCCGCCGCTGGCTCAGTTGCATTTTGCAGCGCGGGCGCGGCTTGCCAAGCAAGGCCAGCGCCAATCACCAAAGCCGTGCCGATGATGGCGGCGCGGCGCATCAGGCGTCGGGGCTCCAAGCTTCATAATCGCCCGTTGCCGCGCGACGTTTGCCACCTGTTTGCAGCGCGCCAGCAGGGAGATAGGCCTGCGCCGTGCCGGTAAGATTTGCGGTCGCTTCAAGTTCCCAGCGGCGCGGCGGCGGCAGGCTTTTGTCGGGCACATCATCAAGCGTGCCATGGAGCCAGCCGTGCCATTCGGGCGGCACCCGGCTTGCATCATTTGATCCGTTATAGATCACCCAGCGGCGCGGCAGGCCGTTGGTTTGCGCGCCGCCTATGTAATAATTATTCCCCAGTGCGTCGGTGCCGACAAGCGTGCCAGAACGGCGGGTGTTCAGCCACGTGCCAAAGCCTGAGCCTTCCCACCACGTAAAGATGTTTTTGATGATCGCCATAAGTTCGGCCAATTACGCGTTCAAAGCGGCGTGTGCAACTATTCACTTATTTCCAGATAACCCGATCATTTTCGGCGATACCAAGCGCCTCAGCACGGCCGCCTGCAAGTTCGAGGACAGCGACGACAGGTTCGCCTGAAGTCACTGGGGTCAGATCATAAGGAATCGTATTGGCGGCAATCCGCGCGATCGTCCCGTCGCTGCGGATGAAGATGATGTCGAGCGGGATGACGGTGTCTTTCATCCAGAAGCTTGCCTCACGCGGCGGCACCATCGGAAAAATCATGCCGCCAAATTCGGGCAGCGAGGTGCGAAACATCAGACCGCGCGCTTGTTCTTCGGGGGTGCGCGCGATTTCAACCTTGAAATTCAGCGGGCCCTTCAGGGTTTTGATTTCAAGGTCGACCAATTTGAGTTGCGCGGTCGCCGCACCGATCACGGGTGCGGACTGGCAACCGG
Organism: Sphingomonadales bacterium; assembly: GCA_043728175.1. Lineage (GTDB taxonomy): Bacteria > Pseudomonadota > Alphaproteobacteria > Sphingomonadales > Sphingomonadaceae > Aquisediminimonas. The sequence continues at coordinate 2,704 of JAYTMV010000357.1, read as the reverse complement.
CGATAACAATGAACAATGCAACTGGTAGGGTACGCAACAGGAATTTCACGGCAAACTCACCTCAACCGCCAATAGCCCGTTGTTACCCTTCGCGATCCGCGCATGCAATGTGTCGGCGGGCATAATATCGCTAATCCCCGCGCGCCGCAGCGTTTCCATATGGACGAAAATATCTGCCGCATCATCCACGCGGTTGAGGAAGCCATAGCCTTTGAGCCGATTGAACCATTTGACGACCACGGCCTCCATCGGCCCGGCTTCGTCCGCCATTGATATTGGATCGATTCGTTCATTGCGCGGTGCACGGCGGAGATCAAAATCCACCCCGGTTGCCGTGGTAAGATCAAAGCTCAGGATTTTGACCGCCTGAAGCCCGCGCGCACCCTCAGTCACTTCACACGAAACGCGTGTCCCTTCTGGGAGCATCCGCCGCCCATGATCGCGCAAAACCGAAAAATGCACGAGAATGTCATTGCTTGCATCGTCGGGCACAAGGAAGCCAAAGCCGCGCGTGGCATCAAACCATTTGATATGGCCGTGGCACACGTCATGCGCTGGCTCGTCACCCGCTGTTGCAGGTGCGCCTACTGATTGCGCTACCGTCATACCCTAAGCCTCAAATCTATTATTTTTCGTAATATGGTTGGGAATTCTAAATAAAACAAGAATTTACAGCCGTTTGTGCACTCTCGCACACTCATAAGTTTGCGATATCGTTTGCGGTGAGCGCAAGAATTTTGCGTGACACCTCATAACTATGTCCAGCACGGAGCAGCGCCGCGATCATTTTCTGGCGGATATCGGGGGTTGCTGGGTCTCTGGCATAGGGGCCAATCCGTTTGCGCTTGGCAAAAATCATTGCTGCTGCAAATGCGCCCTCGTCATCGACGTTCGCGGTGTGGTCGATAATATCCGTCCCGATTCCAGACACACGCAGCGAAATTTTTAGCCGATTTGGGCCATATCCGCGCCGCAGCAGCGATTCCCCGCGCGTTTTGGCAAAGGCTTCATCATCAACATAGCCAAGTGACGTGAACTGCGTGACGAGTTCTGCAATCGGCGGGGTGCTTTCATCAACCCATCCGCGTTCGCCGATTTTGCGGTTGAGATAGGTCGCCAATCGCGCGCAACTGGTGGCGTAGCGCCCAACATAGGCCAAAGCCAGTGCGCGAAGGCGTTCCGCGTCAAGCGGCGGTCTGCGCTTGCGCTCCCCCCGCGAATATTGGTATTCGCCTTTCATGACAAATTTGTGCCATAGTCAGGGTTAAAGGGAAAGACGTTGCGTATGACAGGCGCGTAAAGCCGCTAGTCACTGTTTGTTGCGGCGCGAAAACGTCGTAAAACTGGCCGATGCGCGGTCTTATTCGGGAGCAAGAATATTGCAAGACGATCTAGGGGTTGCGCTGAACAGCGGGCCAATCGCAACGATTACGCAGGACAGCTTGCCTCGCCGTTTTTCGGATTTTGCTACGCTTGGCGAAGCGCTTGACTATGCAGCACGGGGCAAGCGCGGGCTCAATTTCCATGATCCGCGTGGTCAGTTAGCGCGCGCCTACCCTTATGCCGAACTGCGGCTTGACGCGCTTGCCATGGCGCAGCGGTTGATCGCGCTCGGCGTTGTCCCGCAAGACCGCATTGCGCTGATCGCAGAAACCGGGCCCGATTTTGCCGCACTGTTCTTTGGGTGTATTTATGCAGGGGCGTGGCCAGTGCCGCTGCCGCTACCTACCTCATTTGGCGGGCGCGATGCCTATGTTGATCAACTCGCAGTGCAGATGAAGAGTGCTGATCCCAAATATCTGTTTTACCCTGATGAGCTTGACGCGATGGCGGGCGATGCCGCGCGTATCTGCGGAACCAAGGGGATTAACTGGGCGCGCTTTGCCGATTATCCGCTGAGCGATGCACTGCTGCCAACCGCGTCAACCGATGACATCGCCTATCTGCAATATTCAAGCGGATCGACGCGTTTCCCCCACGGCGTTGCGGTGACGCACAATGCCCTTCTCAACAATCTGGCAGCGCACAGCCACGGGATGAATTTGCAGCCGAGCGACCGCTGCGTCTCGTGGCTACCTTGGTATCATGATATGGGGTTGGTTGGCTGCTTGCTTTCGCCCGTTGCGAACCAAGTTTCGACTGATTATTTGAAAACCGAGGATTTTGCGCGGCGACCGCTCGCGTGGCTTGATTTGATCAGCCGCAACAAGGGCACGACGCTCAGCTACTCGCCAACTTTTGGCTATGATATCTGCGCGCGCCGCGTTTCGAGCCAGACACACGCCGCCGAACGCTTTGACCTTTCGCGCTGGCGCGTGGCGGGTAACGGCGCTGATATGATTCGTCCTGACGTAATGCAGGCGTTTGTTGATGCTTACGGTGACGCAGGGTTCAAGGCGTCAGCCTTTCTGCCGAGTTACGGACTTGCCGAGGCGACACTTGCGGTATCGATTATGCCGCCGGGTGAAGGGATCAGTGTTGAGCTGGTCGAAGAAAGCGAGCTTTCGGGCATCCCGGCAGTGTTGGGCACGCCCAAGCGCTTCCGCGCGATCGTCAATTGTGGGAAGCCTGTGCGTGATATGGCGGTCGAGGTGCGCGCTGAGGACGGCAGCCTCATGTCCGAACGTAGCATCGGCAAAATCTGGGCAAGTGGCCCGTCAATCATGCACAGCTATTTCCGTGATGAGGTGTCAACGACCGCCTG